>JAWODX010000080.1:0-2954 GCA_046483085.1 Planctomycetota bacterium | reverse complement strand
CGTTCGACGAACTGCTCCGCGGCCGGTTCGGCGTCGAGTGCATCGAGCGCGACCACATGAACCGCCGCCAGCGCGAGCTCGCTACCGCCCCGGCCACCCCCGGCCGCGACCTCGTGCTCACCATCGACAGCCGGCTGCAGAAGATCGTCGAAGACCAGATGGCGCACGCTCTCTATCGCGACGGCCGGCGCGCTGTCGGCGCTGCCGTGTTCATGGATGTGCGCAACGGACACGTCCTCGCGGTCGCCTCGAGCCCCGCCTACGACCCGGCCTGCTTCCGGGACGTACACGCTTATCGACGCGTCGTGCAGGATCCCGACCGGCCGCTGTTCAACCGGGCGCTGCGCGGCCGGCTCCCGCTTGGCTCCGTGTTCAAGGTGGTGACCGCATTGGCCGCGCTGGAGCACGGGACGGTGCCCGCCGGGGTGGATTGTACCGGGCGGGTGCGCTGTGGCCGGCGGTATTTCCGCTGCCACCGGGCACACGGGCACGTCGATCTGCGCGAGGGGATCCAGCGGTCGTGCAACAGCTTCTTCTACATCACGGCCCGGAAGACCGGCGACCGCGCCCTCATCGAGATGGCCCGGCGCCTGGGCTTCGGCCGCAAGACAGGCCTGCGGTTCCCCGACGAGGCATCGGGCAACGTGCCCGTCCGGGCGCCCGGCGGCCAGTTGCTCAACCTCGCCATCGGACAGGGCGAGCTGGTCGTCACGCCCCTCCAGGTCGCCCGGATGATGGCCGCTGTCGCGAACGGCGGCACCCTCGTGCCTCCCAGGCTGGTGCGGGAGCTGCGGCCGTTCCAGTCGGACGGCGGCGGCGAGCCCCCGGCCGACCCCCGCCCCCCGGTCGATCTTGACCTCTCGGACGCGTCCCTGGCCGCCGTGGGCGACGGCCTGTACCGGGTCGTGAACGAGCCGGGGGGGACCGGCCGCCGCGCGTTCGCCCACTGGAGCCGGCCGTTCCAGGTGTGTGGCAAGACGAGCACGGCCCAGCGAACGGTTCGGCGCGACGGCGAGGTCACGGCCGACAACGTGGGATGGTTCGCCGGGTACGCGCCGCACAAGACGCCCCGCGTCGCCTTCGCCGTCGCGGTCGAGCGGCTGTCCGGCGGGCAGAGCGGAGGCCGGACGGCCGGCCCGATCGCGCGCGACATCCTCGAGCGCATCCCGCTCGACCTGCTCGGCCTCGGGGCCGGAGGAGGGGCCGAGCCATGATCCGGGTCCGGCGCCTCAAGCAGCTCGACTGGCGGCTGGTGGCGGCCATCTTCGCACTCGTCCTGCTCACCTGGCCGTACATGCGCAGCGCGTCGTACCGCTCCGGCCGCGGCGGGGACGGCTACTACACCTCGAGCCCGCAGAAGCAGATCGCATGGGTGGTCGTGAGCAGTGCCGTGGCACTGGCCCTGCTGATCCCGGGCTACCGGGCCCTCGCCCAGACGTCGGTGTTCGCCTACGGCGGGGGGCTGCTCCTCCTGGCCCTCGTGCTCCTGTTCGGGCGGGTGATCAACGGGGCGAAGAGCTGGCTCGTCCTGACGGGGAGCGTCCGGCTGCAGCCGTCGGAGCTGGCGAAGATCACCACCCTGCTGCTGCTCGCGCACGTGCTGTCCGACCGCCACAAGGTGGGGCGGATGCGGCAGGTGGCGGGCGTGCTGGCGCTGGCGGCGGTGCCGGCGGCGATGATCGCCGCCCAGCCCGATCTGGGCACCGCGCTGATGTTCGTCCCCATGGCCGTGGCCATGGTGTTCGTCGCGGGGGCGCGGCCCAGGCACCTCCTCGTCCTCGCGCTGGCGGCCGTGGCGGCGGCCCCCGTCTTCTGGTCGGGAATGAGCGAATCGCAGCGCAGCCGCGTCACCGTCTGGCTCCGCCAAAACAAAGAGCTGACCCGGACGGAGCGGGTGGGCCGGTTCCACCATCGGCTCCAATCGACGATCGCCATCGGGTCCGGCGGGTGGACCGGCCGGGGGCTGGGGAACGGTCGGCAGAACCGGCTGAACTACGTGGGCTTTCGGAACACGGATTTCATCTTCGCGGTGATCTGCGAGGAGGCGGGTTTCCTCGGGGCGAACATCGTCATCCTCGGGTACCTGCTCTTCGCGGGCGCCGGGCTGAGCATCGCCGCGCGATGCCGCGAGCCGACGGGCCGGCTGATCGCCGTCGGCGCCGTCGCACTGCTCGTCACACAGGGGCTGGTCAACATCGGCATGGCGACGGGGCTCCTGCCCATCGTCGGCGTCACCCTCCCGTTCGTCAGCTACGGCGGCTCGTCGCTCCTCTCCTCGTTCCTGGCCATCTCGCTGATCCTCAACGTGGGGCTTCGCCGGCCGCGCATCACGTTCGCCCGCGAGGAACTCGGGGAGGTGGCCTGACCGTGGCCGATCCGACTCTGTGCGAGCGGTGCGGCCGCTGCTGCCATCTCAAGATGATCCTCGACGGCGAGGTCGTCTACCTGCCCTTCTACTGCGAGTGCTACGATCCCGAGACGAAGGAGTGCACGGTCTACGACCGGCGGTTCGAGGTCAATCCCCATTGCCTCACCGTCGAGGAGGGGATCGAGCTGGGGGTCTTCCCCGCCGACTGCCCCTACGTCCGCGACCTCCCCGGGTACACCCCGCCGCGGACCGAGTGCACGCCCGCGGAGCTCGAGCTCTACCGAAGGCACAGCAGGGGCTCCGAGCTGAACACCGCGGGCTAGCCGGGGGAACTCGGTTCGGCAGGCGGCGAGCGCGCCGCGGGCGTCAGTTGTCGGTGTCTCCGGGCGCGCCGGGCGGGTCGGCGTCTTGCCGGTGTGTGGCAGCCCGTCGGATGGCGCCTTCGCCGAACCGCTCGACGATGTCGTCGACCGCGCGGTCGAGCGCCGCCAGCCGCGACCGGTCGCGGTCGCCGAAGAGCGAGAGCTGGCGCTCGTCGCTCGGCGCGAGCTGCGAGGCGGTCACGCCGAGCAGGCGGAGCGGGCGG
>JAWODX010000018.1:0-6816 GCA_046483085.1 Planctomycetota bacterium | reverse complement strand
ACCACTTTGGCATCATCCCGGGGTGCAAATCCGGAAAACCATGAATGCGTCCGGGTGAGTTTTTTATTCTCCCCCAGTTTTTCCGCGGCTTCCAAGCCGAACTCGCGCCCCATTTTCCGCTTATCGTGCCGCAGCGCTACTGGGAGCGGTACAGGGGCCGGGTGCCGATGCCCGAGCTGCCCGAGGGGCATCTCGCCTCGCAGCCGCGGAACTACCACCACCTCCGCCGCGGGTTCGGCGTCGTCGAGACCGATCCGGGCATCGTCCGGAGGGGCCGCGAGCTCTACTACGGGTTCGTCGATTGGTTCGACGACCAGGTCGGCGTGGTCCTCGACGCGCTGGAGCAGAGCGACGTGGCCGACGACACGCTCGTCGTCTATACGAGCGACCACGGCGAGGACCTGGGCGAGCACGGGCTGTGGTGGAAGAATTGTATGTACGAGTGTGCCGCGCGGATCCCGCTCATCGTGAGCCGGCCGGGTCGCTGGGACGACGGGAGCCGGCGGAGCCGCGCCTGCTCGCTCGTCGACCTCGTGCAGACGATTGCCGAGGTCGGCGGAGCGGAGGTGCCGGACGACTGGGACGGCGACTCGATGTGCGACTGGCTCGACGACCCGGGCGCGGCGTGGAAGGACTTCGCGCTGAGCGAATACTATGCCCACAACATCGCGTCCGGCTTCGCGATGGTTCGGTCGGGCCGCTGGAAGTACGTCTATCACACGCCGCCCGACAGGGAGCATCCCGCCGAGCGCGAGCTGTACGATCTGGCGGGCGACCCGAAGGAGTTCGACAATCTCGCCGACGAGCCGGAGCGCGCCGGACGGATCGAGCGGATGCACGCGGCGATGGTCGAGGAGCTCGGCCGCCAACCCGACGAGATCGAGCGGCAGTGCCGCGCCGATTACGCCCGCGGCTACGACCGGGAGCAGTAGGCGAGCTCTGTTGCTCCTGCCTGATCCGCGACACGGCGGAACGATCAGTGAGGAGCACCCCTCTCCCTCCCCGAGGGAGAGGACGGGTGAGGGTGCGCATCTCCAATTCACATCCGCCACCGCTACTGCGCTCGATCGACCCTCACCCACCCGCTTTGCGGCCTCATAGCAGAGGGGTTGGCGGGCTGCCGGTCGGGAGGGAACACGGGCAAAGAGCGCGGCGGCCGCCTCAGGAGCGACTTCTTCGGCGTTGTGGCCGGCTTGGCGTGACGAGCACGACTTGTATGCGACGGTCTCACGTCCCCGCCAGCCGCTTTGCGGCCTCGTTCATGTACCGGACGCACTCGGCGACCTCGGGCAGCGACGTCTCCCAGTGGTACTCGTACTCGATGGAGAAGACGGCCTCGACGCCCTGGTCGAGCAGCTCGGCGAGCACGTCGTCGACCTTCCCCGCGCCCGTGCCCCAGGGCACGTCGTGGGCGTCCGGCCCGGTCGTGTTCAGGTCCTTCATATGGAGGCTGATGATCCGGCCGCGGAGCTTGCGAATGGACTCGACCGGATCGAGCCCGGACCGCATCCAGTGGCCGGTGTCGGCGCAGGCGCCGACCCGCGGGCTCAGGCCCTCGCACGCCTCGCGGACGGTGTCCGGGCTCCAGTAGGTCGACGGCTTCGGGTGGTTGTGAATGGCGACCGTCAGGTCGTACTCCTCGGCGAGTTCGTCGACGAGCTTCAGGGCGTCGTTTTCCGGCTCGCTCACGACGGTCTCGACGCCCATGTCCTTCGCGAAGTCGAAGACGGCGCGGCAGGCCGCCTCGTCCTCGCCGAGCCGCACGACCCCGTAGCAGGCGAGCTGCAGCCCGGCGGCGGCGAGCTTCTGCTTCACCTCGTCGCGGATCTCCTGCGGCGACTCGTGGTTGAAGATGACGTCCGGCATCTCCGCAGTCAGCGCCTGGCCGGGATACGCCTCGATGACGTTCAGGCCGAGCGAGGCGGTCTTGTCGACGGCCTCGAAGAACGAGAACCGGTTGAACGTGTATGCCTGCACACCGAGCCGCCAGCCGAGCTGTTCCGCCGCCGGCGCCCCGTCCGCCATCTTCTGCTCACTCACTGGATCGCTCCTTATCGGTCCGGGCCGGTTCGCTCTGTCGTCGTACAGTGCCGGGGATTCTAAGCAGCCCCGTTCGCCGCGTCAAGCCGGCCGTGGACTCAGCTCCAAGAGTCGTTACAATGAATCTGCTCCGCTCTTCTTCTTCCGGTCGGCGTGGGGACGCCTGGATGCGCGATTCGCATGTGTTGTTCGTGTTGCTCGCGCTCGCGGCGGCGACGCGCGCGAGCGCGGCGGACATCGACGAGCTGAAGGTCGACCGCCGGCCGACGTTCGAGTTCGCCCGAAAACCCACTGTGACGCGCGACCGCGACCGGGTGACGATCTCCTTCGAGGCGAAGGCGTTCTGCGACGCGACGGTCACGATCGAGGGCGCGGAGGGCCGGATCGTCCGGCACCTGGCGAGCGGGGTGCTCGGCGCGAACGCGCCGCCGCCGTTCCGGAAACACTCGCTCGAGCAGACGGTTGTCTGGGACGGAAAGGACGACCAGGGCCGATACATCGACGACAAGGACGCGCTGACGGTGCGGGTGTCGCTGGGCCTGCGGCCGCGGTACGAGCGGAACCTGCTGTGGTGTCCGCAGCGGCGGACGTCGACGCGCTGCCCGATCATCCGCCCCGCGCCCGAGGGCGTCTATGTCTGCGAGGGCCAGAACCTCGACTCGCTCCGGCTCTACGACCACGAGGGGAACTACGTCCGGACCATCTACCCGTTCCCGGCCGGCAAGGTCCGCGGGATCGAGGGGCTGCACTGGTACACGTTCCCCCACGACGGGAGGCGGCTGCCGCTGAAGGAGGGGTTCTGGCAGACGACGCTGCTCTCCTCGGGCGACAACGCCGGGTTCCACGAGAAGCTACAGCTCGGCTACGGCAAGTACCTCGGCTACGGCGACGGCGGCTACGCCGCGTCGACGTTCTCGGTCCGGAACGGTCGGATCGCGCTGGCGAAGGTGTTCCTCAACCGGCTGGCGCCCGACGGCTCGACCCCCGGGGGGCTGCCGCTCACGGGCCCGAAGACGTACGTGACGAAGACCTCCAAGCAGATCAAGTGGGGCCGCAAGCCGTTCCGCGTGTACCCCTGGGCCTCCGCGTTCAGCCCCGACGGCAAGACGCTCTACCTGGCAGCCTTCGCGTTCCGGAAGCGCCGGCACTGGGACTGCCTGCACGGGGTGATGAAGCTCGACTTCGAGAGCAATGAGCCGATGGAGTCGTTCGTCGGCGGGCTGGAGTACGACGACCACGGGACGGACAACCGCCACTTCAAGGCGGCCGCGGACGTCGCCTGCGACAGCGAGGGCCGGGTCTACGTCGCCGACCACATGAACGACCGGGTGCAGGTGTTCTCGCCCGAGGGCAAATACCTGAAGACGATCCCCGTGTTCCGGCCGGCCCAGGTCTCGGTCCACCACAAGACCGGCGAGATCTACGTCTTCTCGTGGGTCGCCCACAACCGGCACGCGGAGCGGCTGATGGAGAGGCGCAAGAAGGCGCACAAGCCGTACGTGAAGATCGTGCCGCGGCTGACGCGCTTCCGGTCGTTCGACGATCCGACGAAGGTCGCGTCCATCCCGCTGCCGCTGCCGACCTTTCAGGGCCGCTACCGGTCGGGCACGTCGGTCCGGTCCGGGCCGCTCTGGTGGGGCGCGGTCGATTCGTGGACCGATCCGCCGACGGTGTGGATCGGGCGGATGTTCGCCCGGCGGATCGGACACAGCGGGATGACCAGCACCAGCGCCGCCCTGCGGGCGAAGACCGCGCTGGCGCTCGAGAGCGCGGCCGGCGGGAAGCGCGGCATCCGGCTCTACGCGCTGAAGGGCGGGAAGCGCGGCATCCGGCTCTACGCGCTGAAGGGCGAGGAGCTGGAGCTCGTGCGCGACTTCGGACCGGAGGCGGTCCGGGCGGTGGTGAACGATCGCCCGCCGATCCGCGCCCGCCAGCGGCTCTATGTCGACCCGGTCGACGGGATGCTGATCGTCGGCGAGTGCGACTCGGGCGTGATCAACCAGGGCTTCCACAAGCCGCTCCGCGTCGACCCCGGGACCGGCCGGGTCCGCGCCTGGCCGCTCCCGTTCACCTGCGAGGACATGGCGTTCGACATCAACGGGCTGGCGTACCTGCGCGGATTCCACGAGATCGTCCGGTACAACCCGCGGACGTGGCGGGAGGTCCCGTTCGACTATGGCGAGGTGCGGGACGGTGTGAGCTTCGCGGGCGAGCGGGCGCCCGCCGTGTCAGCACTCGTGCTGCCGACGCACGTGACGCTCTGGCACCGGCCGGGCCTCGACGTCTCGCCGAAGGGCCGCATCGCCGTCGCCTGCTACGCCACGCCGAAGAAGCTTTCGAAAGAGTACTCGAAGGGAACGCTTCGGTCCGAGGGCGACAGCCCACGCGGCTACGGCGGTGTCTCGGGCAGCGGGCGGCGGTGGATGCCCGCGGTCTATCCCGGGCGCCTGCTGGCGAAGAAGGGGGCGAGCATCCACGTGTGGGACAAGCACGGGAAGCTGGCCTACGAGGATGCCGTGCCCGGCCTGGCGGCGGCGAACGGGATCGGGATCGACGAGCGGGACGACATCTATGTGCTCGCCTCGATGTACCGCCGCTACGAGGGCGAGCGGCCGCACAACGACATGACCGGGACCGTGATCAAGTTCACCCCGGGCGAGGCGAAGATCCTGGGCACGGTCCGCGGGCCGGTGAAGCTGGACGAGCGGCCGGACCGGCCGCCGGAGCTCGGGAAGGGCGGCACGCGCGCCTGGGCAAACGGCGCCCACTGGTTCTTCGGCGGCGTCGGGTTCTGCGGCCAGGGGGTCGGCAAGCCGGGCGCGCTGGCCGCCGGCGGATGCTCCTGCTGGAACTGCCGGTTCGTGCTCGACTACCTCGGCCGGTCGTTCGCCCCCGAGATGGACCACTACAGCGTGGCCGTCCTCGACCGCGCCGGGAACGTGATCACCCGCGTCGGCACGTACGGGAACGTCGACGACGGGCTGCCGCTTGTCCGGGACTCGGCGCCGCCGAACGCCCGGTCGATCGGCGGCGACGAGGTCGCGCTCTTCTACGCGCCGTACGTCGCGACGCACACCGACCGGCGCCTCTTCATCGCCGACCCCGGGAACGCGCGGATCGTCGCCGTCCGGCTCGGCTATCACCGGACCGAGCGCATCCCGCTCGCGGACGTGCCCGATCAGGCGAAGAAGTAAGCTCGGCTTACCTGCAGCAGGCCCCCAGGCGGCGGAGTGCACTGCCAATCCGGTTCGGGTTGTGCTATACTGAATGCGACCGGAGAGGAGGCGGAGCATGGATTACAGAGATCGAATCACGCGGGATCCGGCGGTGTGCGGCGGTGATCCCGTGATCAAGGGCACCCGGGTGACCGTGCGCACCCTTCTGGCCAGCCTGGCGGAGGGCGCCGACGTCGCCGAGATCCTGCAGGATTTCCCGTCCTTGTGCGCCGAGGACGTGCGCGCGGTCATCGCGTTCGCCGCCGCGTCGGCCGAAGAAGATCTGCCCGTTCCTCCCATCCCCAGCGTCAAGTGAACATCAAGCTCGACGAAAACCTGCCCGCGTCGCTGGTGGGGGCGCTCGCCAAGCTGGGCCACGACGTGGATACTGTGGTGGCAGAGGGGCTCGCCGGCGAGACCGAAAACGTCGTCTGCCAGGCTGCGCAAGATGCCCGACGATTTCTGATCACACAGGACCTCGATTTCTCGGACATCCGGCGTTTCGCTCCGGGCACACATCTACGGTATCCTCTTGGTTCGTCTCTCTCAACCCGGTCGCCGGGCTCTGCACGAACGGATAGTCGGCGTCTTTCGCAATGAAGACGTGGGCGAATGGGCGCGTTGCTTCGTCGTGCTCACCGGGCGCAAGCTCCGCGTCGTCGAGCCGCCGGAACGGTGACCTGGGGCTTGGGACTCCAACAGAGCCCGGTCTTTCCACAGGATCAGCGGGCCGAACAGGATTTGCGTGCCGCGACGCCACACCGGATGATCCTGTCGATCCTGCAAATCCTGTCCGAAGCTGAGGCATTTGCGATGTCCCCTGCTGCGATCACAGATTGTAGCCGAGGTCCATGACCTCGGCCCTTCTCCGGCCTCATGGAGGCCGGCTACAGTCACGCCAGCTTGATCACACTGGACATGGCAAAGGCCTCGAAGCTGTTCTGCTGGAAGCTCCGAGCGCCGCGCGGGCCCGGGCGCTTGGGCGGCGGCGCGGTTTCTGCTAACATAGAACACACGTTGCGGGTGGGAATCGGATGGGAGGATGACTGATGGCCCGTCGGCTATGGACCTTGTGGCTCTGCCTGCTATTGCCAGGCGCGCTCGGGGCAGCGGCTCCCGAGAACGAAGAGATCGAACTGGACACCCTTCGTCCGAATCAGTGGGTCAAGGTCCTGGACGAGAAGCAGGGCGGGACGGTCGGTGAGCTGGTCTTCGTGCCCGGGCTCAAGGGGGCGCTGCTCTACGGCTACCCGGCGAAGACGACGACGCACGAGGTCGACCTGTTCGTCACCGAGAAGCTCGCGTGGCGCGGCCAGGTGCCGAAGGGGTCGCACCGCGGCCGCGGCGACACGGCCACCGTCTGGAAGAAGGGCCGGCCGATGCTGCCCAGGATCAACCGCGAGTACTGGGTCGCGGGGCAGGCCTGCTACGTCCCGACCGTGCAGAAGGTGCTCTACTTCGCCGGCGGCTCGACCTTCTACTACGATCCGGCCGCGAAGGCGTGGGGAAACCTCAAGATCCCGCTCCACGAGGCGCCGCCCGACGTGATGCTCGGAGCGAT
>JAWODX010000154.1:0-10813 GCA_046483085.1 Planctomycetota bacterium | reverse complement strand
GTTTAGCACGTTGAGTCTGGTGAAAGCATTGGTGTTGAAACATCCAACATTGCTGATGAAATTAAAACCGTTGATGAAGTTATCGGAGAAAAAAAAGTGATTGGGATGGGGGGTATGCGCTGCACGCGTCGCACGCGGTCGTGCCGGTGAACCTGACGGTCCCGATGCCGGAGGGGCAGTCGTTCGACGCGGCGAGTTTCGCCCACCTGGCGGCGACGGCGCTGTGGGCGGTGCGGCGGACGGAGGTCGTGTTCGGGCACAACGTGGCGGTCTTCGGGCTCGGGCTGGTCGGCCAGATGGCGGCTCAGCTCGCGCGGCTCTCGGGCGCGCACGTGATGGCGATCGACCGGCTGGCGATGCGGGTCGAGGTCGCCGCGGCGTGCGGGGCGGACCTCGCGGTGGACGCGTCGACGGACGACCCCGTCGAGCGGGCCGAGGCGTTCAGCCGGGGCGGCGGGATGGACGCGGCGATCCTGGCGTTCGGGGGCGACGCGACCGCCGCCATCGACCAGGCGGTCCGGATGCTGAAGACGGCGCCGGACGGGCACAAGAACGGCTGCATCACGATCGTGGGCGGGGCGCGGTTCGAGGCGTCGTTCCCCACGCGATTCGGGAACGTGGACATCCGGCCGTCGTCGCGCCCGGGGCCCGGCTATCACGACGAGGCGTGGGAGCGCGGGGCCGATTACCCGCCGGTCTTCGTCGAGTGGACGACGAAGCGGAACATCGAGCAGTGTCTGCGGGCCGAGGCCGAGGGCCGGCTCGACGTCGAATCGCTCATCACCCACCGCTTCCCGCTCGACGAGGGGCCCGAGGCCTGCAATCTCCTGGTCGATCACCCGGACCGGGCGTTCGGTGTCATTCTCCACCCCTGACGACGGAGGCGACCGTGGCGAAGCCGACCGACATCACCATCCAGGAGGTCCTGGTCGAGTTCAAGGACAATCCGTATCGCTGCCCGATCAAGTTCGGCGGGAAGGTGGGCACGCACTCGACCGACCTGCACACGGTCGTGGCGGTCGAGACGCGGGCCGGGCAGACGGCCGACGGGTACGGCTCGATGCCGCTGGGGACGACGTGGTCGTTCCCGTCGGACGAGGTGGACGCGGACGTCAAGCTGGTGCTGATGAAGGAGCTGGCCCGGCGGATCGCGGCGATGCTGCCCGACGTGCTGGCCGGCGAGCCGGTCCACCCGATCGAGCTGGCCCACGTGTTCGAGCCCGAGCTGCTCGACGCGGCGAAGGCGCTGGGCAAGGAGAACCACCTCCCGGTCGCCGTGCCGGCGATGTTCGCGCTCGTCGCGGCCAGCGGGTTCGACGCCGCCGCCCACGACGCGTTCGGCAAGGCGAACGGGATCAACGCCTACCGCGGATACGGGCCGGAGTTCATGACCCACGAACTGGCGAAGTATCTCGACGACGACTTCATCGGCGAGTACCCGGACATCTACACGCGCGAGGAGCCGCAGGAGCGCATGCCGCTCTATCATCTCGTCGGGGCGCTCGATCCGCTGACCGGGTCCGACGTGGCCGAGCCGATCGGCGACGGCCTGCCGGAGACGCTGGCCGAATGGATCGAGGCCGATGGCCTGACCCACCTGAAGATCAAGCTGAACGGGGACGACCTCGACTGGGACGTCGAGCGGGTGCTGGGGGTGCACCGCGTGGCGGACGAGGCCGACGCCGGCCGGGCGTGGCGGTATTCGCTGGACTTCAACGAGCGGTGCGAAACGGTCGAGTATCTGCTCGACTTCATCGCCCGGCTCCGGGAGGGCTCGGAGGCGGCGTTCGAGCGCGTGCAGTACATCGAGCAGCCGACGGCGCGGGACCTGGCGGCCGACCGGCAGAACGACATGGCCGCGGCGGCGCGGCTGAAGCCGGTGGTCATCGACGAGTCGCTCGTCGACTACGAGTCGCTGCTGCTGGCCGAGGAGATGGGCTACTCGGGCGTGGCCCTGAAGGCGTGCAAGGGGCAGTCGCAGTCGATCGTGCTGGGTGCGGCGGCCCAGAAGCGCGGCCTGTTCCTCTGCGTCCAGGACCTGACGTGCACGGACGCCGCGTATCTGCATTCGGTCGGCCTGGCGGCGCACGTCCCCACGGTGGCGGCCGTCGAGGGCAACGGCCGCCAGTACTGCCCCGCGGCCAACCGGGGCTGGGACGAGCTCGTCCCCGGCGCGTTCGACGTGCGGGACGGAACGATCCGGACCGCCGGGCTGACCGGCCCGGGGCTCGGCTGCGTCCCGCCCGGGCGCGAGCGAGACATCCTGCAAAATGGCCTTTGAAAAGGAATTGCATGGCGGCGCCCACGACCGGGCTGCGCCGGCTGCGGCCCGTCGCCGCCGCCCGGCGAGAATACAGTTGACAGCGGCTGTGCTGCATTGTATTCTGTGAGGGTACAATCGCATCGCACAGCGAGGAGGCGAAACATGTCCAGAACCGTCACGCTGAGATTGCCCGATCAGACGTACGAGCGGTTCCGCACCCTGGCCGAGCGGGAAAACCGCCCGCTTTCGAACTTCATTCAGACTGCGGCATCCCGCTATGTCGAGGCTCATCTGTTCGTTGATGAATTCGAGATGGAGGAAATCGAGGGCAACGCGGAACTGAACCGGAGTTTGAAGCGCGGGGTCAAGGATGCCAGGGCAGGACGCGGGCGATTCGTCTGAGTTCCGGATATTCGAAACGGACGAATTCCGGAAGAGATTCGACAAACTCCCGGCCCGCGAATCCCGTTTCCTGCGGCGCAAGCTGACCGATTACGTTTACCCTCAGCTTCGAAATGACCCGTTCCTCGGCCCCAACATCAAGAAGCTCCGGGGCTACGAGCCGGACACGTGGCGATACCGCATCGGCCGCTTCCGCCTGTTCTTCGTCGTCGACGGGACGGGGCAGATCGTGTATATCCTGTCGGTTGACGACCGGCGGGATGCGTACAGATAGCAAGCAACGAACCCGCGAATCCACGTTCCCGTCGCTGATGCGGCCGAGCGTGATTCCCCAACCTGGCCTTTCGGCCGAAAGGATTTGAATGGACTGCTGTGTATTCAGCAAGCATCTGCAGGACTATGATTTCGGCGAGCTGGGCCGGGCGCTGAGCGGGATCGGCGTGGACGGGGTCGACCTGACCGTCCGGCCGGGCGGCCACGTCGAGCCGGAGGAAGCGGCCGACCGGCTGCCCGAGGCGGTCGACGCCCTGAAGCAGGAGGGCGTCCGCGTCCGCATGATCACGACCGCGATCACCGACGCGGCCGAGCCGCACGCGGGCGACGTGCTCGAGGCCGCAGCCGGCGAGGGCATCCGCTTCTTCAAGCTCGGCTACTACCCGTACGACGGGTTCGGCACGCTCCGGGCCGGGCTGGCCGAGGTGAAGGCGAAGCTGCGCGACCTCGCTGCCATGGCCAGCGAGCTCGGCCTGTGGGCCGGGTTCCACAACCACTCGGGGCCGTATGTCGGCGCGCATCTCGCCCACGTGCGCGAGCTGCTGGACGACCTCGACCCGGACGCGATCGGCAGCTACTTCGACGTGGGGCACGCGACCGTCGAGGGCGCGTTCCGCGGCTGGCTGCTCGGGCTCGACGACCTCGCCGACCGCGTCCGCATGATCGCCGTCAAGGACCTGGACGTGAAGCGCGGCGACGCGAAGTGGCCGACGACCACGCGGCCGCTGGGCGAGGGGCTCGTCCAGTGGCGGCGGCTCATCCCCGTGCTCAAGCAGATCGAGCGGAACGTCGGGCCCATCTCGCACCACGGCGAATACGGCGACCTCAGCGCCGCCGAAGTCTGCGAGCAGGTCCGGCGCGACATCGCCTTCTTCGACCGCATCTGGGAAGAGAACGAATGACCCGATTCGTGGCCGTGCCCGTGCTGGCTGCGTGCCTGGCGATGGCCGGCGACGTTCCGACCGGCGGGACCGCGCCCGCCGACACGCGCTACCCGCTCCGCGCCGAGTGCGCGGTCAACCTGCTCGAGATCGGCAAGTGGATCCGGACGTATCGCCTGGCCCGCGACGGGCAGTACCCGCCGCGCCTCTCCGCGGTCTTCGACCAGCCCGGCACCCCCGCCGATGACCTCCGCGCCCTGCTCTGCCCCGCGGCGGAGCGACAGGTCGACCGGGACCGACTCGTCCCCGCCTACGCCTACGTCCACGTGAAGACGCCGTCGAAGCCACTTCCGGCCGGAGAGCCCCCGCCGGAGCCCGAGCCGCCCGCCGACGAGGACGAGACCGGCAGCGACGAAGCCGAGCCAGAAGCGACCGACCGGGAGGAGCCGGAGGCCGAGGAGCCCTTCATGCTGGTCTTCGACGCCGAGCCGGTCCACCAGGCCGGTCGGAACGTGCTGTTCTCGGACCTGCGGACCCGCTACCTCCCCGAGTCGGAATTCCAGGTCCGGCTGGCCGAACAGAAGGACCGATGGGACCGGGAGGGCCGCGAGTACGAGATCGTGTGGGAGGATGCGATCCCGCTGACCGAGGAGCAGTACGCCGGCCTGCGGACCGGGGGTCCGCGGCTCCTCCGCTCCCCCCACTTCGTGATCACGGTCGGGCTGCTGATCGCCATCGCCGTCGTGCTGCTTGCCCTGGCGGCCCTCAAGAAGAAACAGGCCGCCGAGTAGCGGGGGCCTGCTGCTTCCTCGCGTTCGTTCCCGGCGATTGACAGAGCCTGCCGCCTGACGTAAAATGCGCCTTTGCGATCAGCGAGGTGACCGATGAAACTCAAGCGACGAAACAGCAAGCGCAAGAAGGTCCGGAAGCAGGGGTTTCGCGCCCGAATGAAGACGAAGAGCGGTCGAAAGACGATCAACCGCCGGCGCCGGCGCGGCCGGAAGCGCCTGACCCCGGTCTGACGTCGGAGCGCCGGATCCCCACACCCCCGCCATCCATACTGCCCGTCCACCCGGTTGATATCCCGTCTGCGGCGCCATAGCTCCGCTGGGCGGTTCCGCCCCCTCTCCCTCGTGCTCGGCAGTTCCAGGCCGTCCCGCCAGCCGTGCCGTCACCTCGGCTTCTCCACCGTGTAGCCGTACTCGGTCAGCACCTGCTCTCCCCGCTTGGACGTCAGGTAGTCGAGGAACGCCTCCGACTGTTGGGGCAGGTCGCTGAACGTGAGCACGGCCCCGCCGACGGCCGGGCAGATGTTCTTCTCCGGGGGGATCTCGACGATCTCGCAGTCCTCCTCATATTTCTTCGCGATGCACTTCCAGACGACGGCCGCGGCCAGGTCGTTCAGCCGAACGTGCACGCCGAGCTCGTTCACCGTCGCTGTCTCGATCGCGACGTTCTTCTGCCACGCCGCCCGATCGATCCCGTTGAGCTCCAGCAGCTTCGGGGTCAGGCGCCCGATGGCCGCCGACTCGGGGTCGCCCTGCCCGATCCGCATCCCCTCCCCGGCCAGGTCCGCCAGGCTCGTGATCCCCTTCGGATTCCCCTTCCCGACCATGATGACCGGAACGAGGTAGCAGATCGTGCGGCGGGCGCCGACCAGGCCCTTGTCGGCGGCCATGTCGACGTAGTCGGCGCCGCCCGCGATATAGACGTCACCGCGCTCGAGCACCTCGATCTGGTCCAGCAGCCGGTTCGCCCCGTCGTAGGTCACCTCGACCGGGAGCTCCTGCGTCTCCTCGAACTCGTCCGCCAGCGCCTGGATCGGGGGCTTCATCCCCGCCGCGCACCAGACGGAGATCTTCTCCTCCTGCCGCCCGCATCCCGCGACGAGGAGACACGCGACCCCCGCCAGGCAAACGCCCGTCACCACACGCCTGACGCCGCTCACGGGGGACCCCTCCGCGCAAGCGTTACCGGATTGCTCGCCGTCGACGGCGCCAAGGCCACCTCCGTTCCGCTCCTTCCAGACCTCGACCGCCGTCATTACATATGAAAGGGACCGCGTGGTCAAGGCCGCGCCGCCTTTGCCCGAACGCTCGGCGCGCTATAATCCACCCTGGAACGCGCCCCTGACGCAGGTTGAGGACAGGCAGTTTGCAGAACGGCGACAGAAGTCCGGCCCGGTCCTTTCGCATCATCACCCTCGGCTGCAAGGTCAACCAGTACGACAGCGAGGTGATGCGCGAGCGGCTGCTCGACGCGGGATGGGCCGAGGACCGGGGCGAGCCGGACGTCGTGGTCATCAACACGTGCACGGTGACCCATCGCGCCGACGCCAAGGCGCGGCGGCTCATCCGGCGCACCGCGCGCGAGCACCCCGGCTGCCGCATCGCGGTCACCGGCTGCATCATCGATCGCGACCGGCACTTCGCCGACGCCCTGCCGGCCGTCCGCCACGCCCTGCCCAACGCCGCGAAGCCGTTCATCGCCGAGGCGCTGACCGGGCCAGATCGTCCTCCGCGCGAGGACCCGGCCGCCTGTCTCGCCGGCATCTCGGATTTCCCCGGCCACACCCGCGCGTTCGTCAAGGTCCAGGACGGCTGCGACGCCTGGTGCTCCTATTGCATCGTGCCGGCCGTCCGCGGCCGCGAGCGCAGCCGCCCGGCGGACAACGTCGTGGCCGAGGTCGCTCGCCTCGCCGACCGCTTCCACGAGGTCGTGCTCACCGGGATCCACCTGGGCCGATACGACGGCCCCGTGGGCGGCCTCGACCTGGCCGGGCTCGTCGGCCGGCTGCTCGACGAGACGCCGATCGAGCGGCTCCGGCTGAGCTCGATCGAGCCGAAGGAAATCACACCCGAGCTGATCGACGTCGCCGCCGGCTCGCCCCGCCTCTGTCCCCACTTCCACGTCCCCCTGCAGAGCGGCAGCGACCGGACCCTCGACCGAATGAACCGCCCATACACCGCCGCCGAGTTCCTCCACGTGCTCGCCCGCGTCCGCGCCCGGCTCGACCGGCCCGCCGTCACCACCGACGTGATGGTCGGCTTCCCGGGCGAGAGCGACGAGGATTTCGCCGGGACCGTCGCCGCCTGCCGGGCCGCCGAATTCGCCCGCGTCCACGTCTTCCCCTACAGCGATCGCCCGGGGACCGCCGCCGAACGCATGCCCGACAAGGTCCACGACGCCGACGTGACCGACCGAAAGAACGAGCTCGAGCGGCTCGCCGACGAGCTGGCATTGGCCTACAAGAAGCCCTTCGTCGGCCGGTCCGTCGACGTCCTGGTCGAGACCCGCCGCCACCGCTCCGGCGCCCTCTGCGGCTATTGCCCGCGGTATCTCCGCGTCCTCTTCGACGGCCCCGACGCGGTGACGGGCCGCATCCGGCCGGTCCGCATCCGCGAAGCCCGGCCGCACGTTCTCCTGGCGGATGCGGCGGAAAAACCTTGACCGCGCGCCGCATCTCTTGGTTTAATTGGTGGACCTGCAACGCTTGTCGAGTGGAGGAGAATCATGCGGAATCTCATCGTGCTGTCTCTCGCACTGCTGCTCCTGACGGCCGCCCTGCCGGCGTCCGGTCGCGCCGCGGAAAAGGACTCGCCGGTCACCGTGGTCCTCAAGGACGGGAAGGAGAAGGAGCTCAAGAGTCTGGAGATCGGCACCGAGCAGAGGGGCCTGCTCGGCACCTCGTTCCGCGCCCTGGAGAAACTGCCGTTCAAGACCGAAGACCTGGTGCTCGAGGTCCCGGTCAAGAACCTGGCGAAGATCGAGGTGCTGGCCGTCGAGGAGAACGGCAAGAAGCTGCGGCTGAAGCTGACCGATCGGAAGGGCGAATCGCTGGAGGGGACGGTCGAACACGAGGAGCCGCTCGTCTGGCGCGGGAAGTACCGGTTCGCCGACGCCGACGTGAGGCTCGAGGCCGGCAAGATCAAGGAAATCATCCTGAAGAGGAACTAGGCGGGCGGCGCGGCGGAGATCCGCCACCGTCCGCGCGACCCGAACCGAGAGGAGGCGCGACGTGCCCTCGCTGCTGATCAGGAACGGACAACTCGTCGATGGGACCGGCGACGGGCCGCGCCCGGCCGACCTGCTGATCGAGGGCGACCGCATCGCCGCCATCGCCGAGTCCGTCGACCAGGATGCGGACGCCACGATCGACGCCTCCGGCGCGGTGGTCGCCCCCGGGTTCATCGACCTCCACGCCCACGGCGGCATGCAGGTCCTGACGAACCAGACCGCCGACAGCAAGATCCACGACGGCGTGACGACGGAAGTACTGGGCAACTGCGGCTCGTCGCCGTTCCCCGCCGGGGATGACGACGACGCGTACCCGTCGGCCGCCGCGTTCTTCGACGCCGTCGACGACGCGGGCACCGCCATCAATCGCGCCTGCCTGGCCGGCCAGGGCTCGATCCGCCGGTTCGTCCTCGGCCGTACCTCCGTCCTCGCCGCGCCCGAAGACATCCGTACCATGCGGCGCGAGGCGGAACGCTGCCTGGCCGAGGGGGCGTTCGGGGTCTCCAGCGGGCTCATCTACACCCCCGGCTGCTTCGCCTCGCAGGACGAGATCGCCGAGGTGGTCGGCGCGGCGGCCGACGCCGGCGCGCTCTACGCCACCCACATCCGGAGCGAGGGGAACGAGATCGAGAAGGCCATCGACGAGGCGGAATACGTCGCCCGGAAGAGCGGCGCCCGGCTCCAGATCTCGCACGTGAAGCTCTCGGGCCGGCGCAACTGGGACAAGATCGACTGGCTCGACGAGCGGCTCCACGGCCTGATCGACGACGGGCTCGACCTCGCCTGCGACCGATATCCCTACGTCGCCGCCTCGACCAACATCGGGGTCATCGTGCCCAGTTGGGTGCACGACGGCTCGCCGGAGGAACGCATGGAGCGGCTCCGTGACCCCGATGTGCGCGCCCGCGTCGAGAAGGACGTGTTCGACCGCCATCCCGAGCCTGACTACTGGGACAAGATCGTCGTCTCGGCGGTGCCCGACGGCGAGGACGTCGCCTGCAACGGCCAGTCGATCCGACAGATCGCCGAGATGCGCGACGAGCGGCCGGTCGACACCGTCATGAACCTGCTCGCCGCACACCGGATCAAGGCCTCCGCCGTCTTCTTCTCCATGGACGAGGCCAACCTGCGCCGCATCCTCACCTGGCCGTTCGTCGCCGTCGCCAGCGACGCCCGGGCACGCGTCCCCCGGGGCGACGAACTGGTCACGCGCCCCCACCCCCGGGCCTACGGCACGTTCGCCCGCCTGCTCGGCCGGTACGTGCGCGACGACGGCGTCCTCCCGCTCGAGGAGGCGGTCCGCCGCATCACCTCGCTGCCCGCCAGCCGACTGGGGCTCGACGACCGCGGCGTGCTCCGCCGGGGCGCGTTCGCCGACGTCACCATCTTCGACCCGGACGAGGTCATCGACCGGGCGACGTTCACCGACCCGCACCGGACCTCCGCCGGGATTCGTACCGTGATCGTCAACGGCCGGCCCGTCATCGAGGAGGGGGTGCACAACGGCCGGCTGCCCGGCAGGATGCTGAGACGAGAATGAGCAGGCCCGCGATCGGACTCGACTGCGGCCTCCAGGTCCGGAGCCGACACGGCCGCGACTACGAGCGCCTGGAAGTCCCCCGCCACTACACCGATGCCGTCGAGCTGGCCGGCGGCATCCCCGTCCTGCTCCCCGTCATCGACGACCCCGGCCTCGTGGACCAGCAACTCGACCTCGTCGACGGGCTCCTGCTGATCGGCGCGGACGACCTGGCCCCCCGGCTGTATGGGGAGCCCGTCCATCCGGAGACCCGGCCAATGCACCCGGACCGCCAGGTGTACGACCTGGAACTGGCCCGGGCGGCCATCCGGCGCGACGTCCCCGTGCTCGGCGTCTGCGGCGGGCTCCAACTCGTCAACGTCTGCTGCGGCGGTAAGCTCATTCAGCATCTGCCCGACGAGGTCGGCGACGACGCCCCGCATCGGGCCGACGACGGCGGGTTCACCGAGCACGAGGTCTTCATCGAGCCGCACAGCCGACTGCACCGCATCCTCGGGCGCGAGCGGCTCGTCGTCAACTCCGGGCACCACCAGGCCGCGAAAACCCTCGGCGTCAAGCTCCGCGTCACCGCCCGCAGCCCCGATGGCGTCGTCGAAGCCCTCGAAATGACGGGCGACGCCTTCTGCGTCTGCGTCCAGTGGCACCCCGAGCAGCTCGCCCGGGACCACGCCGACCATCTCGCCCTGTTCGAGGCGCTCGTCGAAGCGTCCCGCCAGGACGCCGACGTCGCCTGACCGCCGCCCGCCTCCTTTCCGAAAACGGTGCCTGGCACAATTTTCGGGCCCTACAATGCACCCAGACGCCGTCTCGAGGCCACCTAAAAAGGTGCCTGGCACAATTTCAAGAGTCGGCGCGGATGATCCCGGTCAGTACCGGCAGGACCTGCCCGACGTCGCCCCGGATCACGTAGTCGGCGAAGCCCTGGATGGGCGCGTGCGGGTCGCGGTTGACCGCGACGATCGTCCGCGCGTTCTCCATCCCGATCTTGTGCTGGATCGCGCCGCTGATCCCCAGGGCGATGTAGATCTTCGGCTTCACCACCACGCCGGTCTGGCCGACCTGGTGCGAATGGGGGAGCATCCCCGCGTCGACCATCGCCCGCGAGCAGCCGAGCCCGACCGGGACGTCGGCCCATTCCTCGAACGCGGCGCGGAACGGCTCGACGACCGCGTCGATGGTCTCCCGATCGCCCACCCCCATCCCCACGCTGACGATCACCTCGTAGTCCTCGAGGTCGATCTCCGTCTCGCCCTCGGGGCGGGGCTCGAGCTCGATCCGGTCACCGATGTCCTCCGCAGGCGCCGTCGGCCGGAAGGCGAGCGCCTCACACTCGGGCGCCGGGCGCTCGTGGACGGGCAGCGCCCCGGGCCGCACGGTCGCCATCTGCGGGCGGCCGGAGTCCGGATCCTCGTAGATCGAGACGATGGTCGCCATGAT
>JAWODX010000532.1:0-7747 GCA_046483085.1 Planctomycetota bacterium | reverse complement strand
GGGCTGCCGGAGCCCAGGCCGCCAGGAAAAGCAGCGTTGTAGTGCTAACACGACAACGCGACAGTGTCGCAAGCGGATTGGGCGTAAGGCACGGGCGAGGAACACACTACGGAACTCTTCACCTGTGTGGTGGCAGACAAGAATGTCTGCCCCACCGGTTGAATGCCTGGTTCGGTGGGGCAGGCATTTCTGCCTGCCCGGCCATTGCGCGGGGCTGCCGGACCGCAGGCAGCCAGGAAAAGCAGCGTTGTCGTGCTAGATTGCAGGCCGTCGGGTTTGACGGCCGGCCGAGCGGACGAAAACGGAAACGGAAAAACACCTTTCTGCGCCGCTGCTCCGGCGGGAGTGGGCAGTCCTTTTCCGGCTCTCCCGGGGACGCAGACCGCCCACGCCTCCCGATTGCTGTGTCTCCCGGAGCCCTGTGTCCCGGTCAGAAGTCGGAGAGCTCCTCGGCCTCGAAGCGATCGTCGTTGAACGGCTGCTCGTCCGGGTCGGGCGAGCTCATCGAGTTACCGCGCGACCTGGAGTACGAGACGGCCGTGTTGTGGTCGCTGCAGGACGGGCAGATCCGGTTCCACGGCCCCTCCGACTGGAACTCCTCCCCGCAGGAGAGGCAGGTCCGCGGCGCGTACTTGACCATCCGCTGACGGCGGTACATCTGGGCGCGGAGCCGGGACCGCTCCGCCGCGCTCTGCCGATTCACAATCTTGCTGCATTCTTCCGAACAGTATTTGCGGCGGCCGGGAGGGACCACTCGGTTGCAGCCCTCTCGTTGGCAAATCATAAGGCTACCTCCTCTTCAAGAGGGGTCTTTCGCATTGCGAGCGGTCCCAAGAGCTCCCGGACCGCCCAGCTTCTCCTGCCTGAGACACGTGATCCGATGATTTATGTATCGACGGATTCCTGGCAAAACTTGAACGTTAATCCGGCGGGTTCTCGAGTCGCGGATCAGCCCCGCCAGCCCAAGAGGACCATTACACCGCCCGTTTTCCTTCCTGCTTGACTCGTTTGTGCGGGGGCTGATATAATCCCTTGTCGTTCGACGCATGTCCGGCCCGGCCGACTTTCAGATCACGGAGCCTCTATGCCCCGGGTTCTTGCCCGCCAAACGCTGGCAGCCGGCCTTCTCTTGCTCGTTCTGAGGTGCGTGGCGTTCGCGGCCGAGAGCGCGGAGCCCGCGCCCGTCATCCGGAGTGTCGAGCCGGCCGTGGTGAGCCGGGCGGGGCGCACGCGGATCACCATTCTCGGCGCCCATTTCGACACCGGCCTGCCGTCGCCCGCCCGGGTGGAAGTGGGCGGCGAACCCTGCTCGGAGATCGACGTCAACTGGCAGGGGACGCAAATCCGCGCCGTCGTTCCCCCGTCGCGCGCCGGCGGAGCCGTCCCCGTCAAGGTCATCAACGAAGACGGCCAGTCGGCGACCCTGGAGGACGCGGTCTACTACGACGACGGCCGCTTCTGGGCGCGGACCTGGTTTGTGACCCGATCCCGGGCGAGGTCGGTATGGGAACTGCTGGAGAAGGGCGGCCTGATCATGGCCCTCCTCGGGCTGCTCTCGGTGTTCGCCGTCGCCTGGGCGATCCACTGCGCGCTGGTCGTCCGCTCGAGTCGGATCATGCCGCAGGAGTTCCTGGACCGGTTGAGCGGCCAGATCGCCCGGCGCGAGATTCAGCAGGCGATCGACGCCTGCCAGCGGGAGCGGTCGGTGTTCAGCCGCGTCGCACTCGCTGCCTTGCGGAAGGCGGGCGAGGCCCCGCACAAGATCCGCGAGGCCAGCCAGGCCGCCGGCTCCCGCGAGGCGTCCCACCTGTTCCAGAAGATCAGCTACCTGTCGAACATCGGTGTCATCTCCCCCATGCTGGGCCTGCTGGGCACGGTGATGGGCATGCTCATGGCGTTCAAGGCCATGGGCGAGGAAGGCGGGCGCTCGATGGCGCTGGCGGCGGCCATCTACAAGGCGCTGGGGACGACGGCCGTGGGGCTGACCATCGGCATCCCGGCCATGGCGTGTTTCTACTACTTCCGCGGCAAGCTGCTCCAGGCGACCACCGACATGGAGCAGGTGGCCGAGGAGCTGAGTGACGCGCTGGCGCCGGGCGAGGAACAGGAATGAACTTCCGGCAAGTCTTCGAGGAACGCCAGGAGTCGTTCCAGATCGCGCCCCTGATCGACATCGTATTCCTCCTCCTCATCTTCTTCATCCTCAACGGGGTGAGGGCCCAGGAGGCCGAATTGCCCATGGAGCTGCCCCGGGCCACCGCGTCGATCGCCCGCCGCGGGGCGCGGGAAGAGGTGGTGGTCAACGTGGCCCGGAGCGGCACGCTGATCGTGGACAACGCGGCGCTGTCGGTCGGCGACCTCCGCCGGAGCCTGCGCATCCTCAACCGGTCGGTCTCGCACCCGATCTCCGTCGTCGTCCGGGCCCATCCCCGGGCCCAACACCAGTATGTGCTGAACGTCCTGGATGCGTGCGCCGCCGCCGGCATCACGAACGTGTCATTTGTGACGAAAGATGCCCGGACCAGGCAGACGAGTTAACCGACGGTCCCTGCCGCTCGCGCTCTTCGCGGCGTGCCTGCTGCTCGCCGGCGCGGGCTCGGCCCAGGACGCGCCGGGCGCCAGCGAAGCCGACATGCAGCTCGAGTTCGCCGAGCGCCTCTTCCAGCTCCACTCCTACAGGACCGCCGCCCCCGAGTTCCGCAAGTTCCTCACCGAGTACGAGAACGATCCCCGGCGCGAAGAGGTCCGCTACAAGCTCGCCATCTGCTACGTCTCGATGGGCGAGAACGAGGAGAACTACAAGAAGGCGCTCGCCGAGCTGGTCACCCTGCGAAAGGAGTTCCCCAACGGGAAGCGCCTGCAGGACTGCCTGTTCCGCTCGGGCCACATCCGCTATCTGCTCGGGGACAGGAAGGGCGCGATCGACGATCTGTCCGACCTCCTGGAGCAGGAGAAGGTCGAGCCGGGGCTTTCGGTCCGCGCCCATCACTTCCTGGGCCGGGCCCGGTACGACCTCGGCCAGAACGAGCCGGCGGTCACGCACCTCTCACACGTGGTCCGCGCGCCGAAGGAGAACCCGCTCCGCCGGTTCGCCCTGATCATCCTGGCCAACGCCCACCTCAAGCTGAAGCAGTTCGACAAGGCGGCCGACGTGCTCGGCACCCTCTTCGCCGACTACCCGAAGCTCGCCGACGACGAGGAGCTGCGGCTCAAGCTGGCCGATGCCCGCCTCGCCGTCGAGCAGTACGACGAGGCGCTCGCCGCCTACAAGGCGCTGGACGCCAGGGGCGCCCACGGGTATCGCGCGGCGCTGGGGAAGGCGCGGGCCTGCCTGGGGCTGGACAAGCGGGCCGAGGCGATGAAGACGGCACGGGCACTGCTCACATCCTATCGCGAGACGCCCGAGACGAAGGGCCTCCAGGTCCGGGAACAGTGCTTCTACATCCTCGGCGTCGTGCACTTCGAGCGGGACGAGTGGAGCGAGGCCGCCGCCGCGTTCGAGAAGCTCCTCGACGCCGTCAAGCAGGGCCGGATGGCGGAGGACGCCGCCTACAAACTGTGCTGGTGCTACTATCGCCTCGGCAAGAAGCAGGCAAAAAAGCTCGTCGCCAGTTGCGTCAGTTTCCGCCGCCTGTTCCCCACCAGCAAGTGGACCGGACAGGTCGTCTTCCTCGCCGCCGAGGGCTACCGGATGCTCGGCGACTACGCCAACGCCGTCACCTACTACAAGCAGGTGGACCCGAAGGACGCCAACCATCCCGACGCTCTCTACCGCATCGCCCACTGCTATCACAAGGACAACAAGCCCGAGGAGGCCGCCCGGGCGTACGATGCGTTCGTGGCGGCGGCCGAAGAGCATAAACGGACGAACGACGCGCTCGCCGACGCCGCCGGCCTCTACCAGAGCCTCGGCAAGTACGAAGAAGCCGCCGCGCGATACCGCCGATTCATCGAGCGCACCGCCAAGGGCTCCGAACAGGCCGAGGCCATGTACCAGCTCGGCGTCTGCTACGCCAAGCTCTCCCAGTTCTCGAAGATGGCCGACGTCTTCTCCCGCTGCGCCGCCGCCTACCCCAAGAGCGAGCACACCGGCGCCGCCTACTACTGGCTGGGCCGCCACCATCGGATCCGCGGCGATCGCCTCGCCGAACAAGGGAAGACCAACCCGGCCGCCGACGCGTATCGCCTCGCCGACGAGAACTTCCGCAACGCCTTGAAGCACAAGGCGCCGCAGGAAACGGCGATTCGGCTCGCCCTCGCCGAATGCCACTACAACCTCGGCGAAACCCTGGCACGAGGGGCCGGGGACGCGGCGACCCGCGCAAAGGCGGCGGCCGATGACGAAAGGGCGACGCTTCGGAAAGAGGCGGAGCGGCTGGAAAAGGAAGCGGGTGCCGCCTTCGACAAGGCGGCCGGCAAATTCCTCGCCATCATCAAAGCCCACCCCAAGCAGATCACGTCGGAAGATGTCTACTTCTGGCTGGGCGCCTGGTTTCGCGAACACGGTCGGCTCCGCCCCGCCATCCAGACATACGAGTCGTTCGTGAAGGACCGGCGGGATTCGGCGAAGGCCGACCTGGCGCTGTACCAGCTCGTCGAGCTCTACGGCACGCTCCGCCCCCCCGATTACCGGGCGGTGATCAAGTACGCGGACGCGCTGATCGAGGAGTGCGAGAAGAGCAAGCTGGTGCTCCGCACGAAGTTCGCCAAGGCCGAGGCCCTGTTCGCCCTGAAGAAGTACGACCGGGCCGAGCCGCTCTACCGGGAGCTCTCCCGCGAGGGAGCGGGCGAAATGAAGGTCGCGTCCGACGTGAAGCTCGGGCATATTCACCTGGCGAAGAAAGAGTACGGCGAGGCGGTGGGCCGGTTTGCCCGCGTCGGCCTGCTCTACAAGCACGACACGTTCACCCCCGAGGCGCTGTACTTCGCCGGCAAGGCCAAGGTGCTGGACGGCGCCCCGGACGATGTCCTCGAGGCGATCCACTTCTGGCAGCAGCTCGTCAAGAGTTACCCGGCGTCGAAGTGGACGGCGCGGATGAAGAAGGACCTCGGCCCGCTGGGCTATCACGTGGGCGAGAACGGGACCATCGAGAAGGAGTAGCAGCCCGGTGACCGGATCGGCAGCGACGTATCCACTGCGGCGGCCGACCGCCCCACCGCGCGACTCGGGCGCGCCGTGGTTCGGCCTGCCGCTCCTCCTCTCGCTCCTGTTCCACGTCTTGTTGCTCGGTTCGATCCACGGCCTCGGGCTGTTCGAGATTCTGCCGCCCGCGCCGCCGGACGAGGCGGTCCGGACCATCGAGGTGTCGACCGTCGAGCGGGCGCCGGCTCCCCCCGAATCCGAGAGCTCCCCGCCGCTGGCGCGAGCGATCTCCCTCTTCGAAAAGGCGCCCGCCATCCGTCCCGAGCGATTTCCCGAGAAACGGGACGCCGGCCCCCGCCACGAGCGGCCCGATCGGAAGCCGCTCACGCGGTACCCGGAGGAAGAGCTGCCGATCATTGCCCGGGCGGGCCTGTCCGAACGAACGCGCCTGCTCGTCCGCGACGGAGAGCGCGATGCCGTGGATCCCGGGCGCGGGCACGTGGGGTATGAGCCGAGCGAACGACGGGTCGAGTCGACCCCGCCCGTCCGCGTCGACGCGGCGCCCAGGCTCCGTGACGAGGCGGGCAGCCTCGCCAAGTTGATCCGGGCGGACAAGCCCCGCTTCGGCGCGACCGGCCGGGAGCCGGGCACCGTCCTCAAGCCCGGCCGGACCACCCCGCAGATCGACCCGCCGCGCGTCGAGCCCGGCGCGGACCTGAGCCCGCAGGCCGAGCGGCTGTTCGCCGACGAAAAACTCCCGGTCGACGCGAAACCGCTGCCGCTCGACGTCGAGATCGACGTCTACGCCGAACCGAAGGGGACGGACCGTTTCTTCCGGCTGACCATCACCGAGAACGAGAAGCTCAAGCTGCCCGTGCTCCGGAAGAACGTCCTGTTCGTCGTTGACATCTCGGCGAGCGTCCGCCGCCACATGCTCCGCGCCGTCCAGGCCGCCATTCGCCGGGGAGCCGGGGCCGGGTTCCATCAGGGCGACCGGTTCAACGTCGTGCGGTTCAGCGAGATGTCGTTCGAGACGTTCGACCGGTTCGTGCCCGCCACGGCGGAGAACATCCGGCGGGCGGCGAAGACGATTCGGAAGGAGCCCGCCCAGGTCCGGACCGACGTCTACACCGCGCTCACCTCGGTCGTCCGGGACCTGCCCCGGGAGGGGAAGGACGCCCGGCGGCCCGCCCACATCTACCTGATCACCGACGGCAACGTGACGACCGGCGTGCAGGACATCCGTCACATCGTCAACGACCTGGAGAAGGCGACCCGGCCCAACCACAGCATCTTCGCGTTCATCCCCGGCGCCGATACCGGCAACCGCTACCTGCTCGACCTGCTGGCCTACCGGAACCGGGGCGTGTTCGCTCACGCCAAGAGCCCGGACGCGGTCGGCGGAAAGCTGACCGGCCTGCTGCGCCGATTCCGCAGCCCGATTCTCATGAACCTGGGGGCGAAGTACGGGAGCTTGCGCCAGGACGAGGTCTATCCGGCGAGGTTGCCCAACCTCTATCGGGGCGAGCCCATCGTGATCCACGGCCGCTGCCGGCCGGGCGACACGATCGCCGTGGGGATCGTCGGCAACAGCGCCGGCGGCCTGCGGCAGTTCGTCTATTCGAGGAAACTCCCCGAGGTCCTGGCCGATGATCCGTCGATCGCGCGCGGCTGGGCGCGGGGCAAGATCCACCACCTGGCGGCGCGGATCGCGACCCGGGGCGACCGGGCGGAATACCGGGCCGAGATCGACCGGCTGAGCCGGCGCTACAACCTGGCATCTCCGTTCAAATAGACGCGAGGGAGCTCGGACGTGCGGCGAAAGTGGGCGGCCTTGCTGCTGGCGGCGGTGCCCGGGCTCGGGCACCTCTACGTCGGCCGCCAGTGGCGCGGGCTGCTCTTCTTCGGCATCTTCGCCCTCGCCGTCAACGGCTACTTCACCGGCGTCGAGATGACCCGGTCGCCGACCCGGGCGGTCCGCCAGGCCGGCCAGCACGTCCGCCTCTTCTGCGCGATCGGGGCGGGCGCCATCTGGCTGTACTCGGTCCTCGACGTGGCCCGCCTGTCGAAGCAGTTCGAAACGAAGCCGCTCCGCGAGCGGAAGGATTACCATTTCAGGCGGGGCCTCCACCAGTACCTCGCCGGCGCGTTCGAGAGCGCCTGCGGCGAGTTCCTCACCGTCCTCAAGCTGGACCCGATGGACGTCGACGCGCGCTTCCATCTGGGGATGACCCACCGGGCGCTGGGGCAGGACCGGCGGGCGGCGCGGGCGTTCAAGCGCTGCCTGGCGGACGATCCGGACGGGAAGTGGAAGTGGGAGGCCGAGGCCCAACTCAAACAGGTTCGAGGGACGAGGTAGGGAGAGGACATGGCAGAGCCGAGAGAGCGCTGGGGCGGGCGGCTGCCGTTTATCATGGCGGCGGTGGGCAGCGCGGTCGGGCTGGGAAACGTCTGGCGGTTCCCCGCCCAGGCGTATGCCAACGGCGGCGGTGCGTTCCTGATCCCCTACTTCGTCGCCCTCATCACCGCCGGCATCCCGCTGCTGATCGTCGAGTACAGCCTGGGCCAGAAGTTTCAGAAGGGGGCGCCGGGCGCGCTTGGCAGCATCAACACGAACTTCCGCTGGGTCGGCTGGTTTGCACTGCTCGTCGGCTCCGCGATCTC
>JAWODX010000462.1:0-7379 GCA_046483085.1 Planctomycetota bacterium | reverse complement strand
TCACCGCCAGCGCCAGCCCGCACCGAAGGCGCATCTTCCGCAAGCCCCGGATGAAGTGACGCTCGAACCCGAACGACACGTCGATCCGGCTGTTCACCCGCTCCACCGCCGTCCGCTTCTTGTAAATGCGCTCCCAGGTATAGCTCGACCGGGCGATCGGGGTGAACACCCGCCGGTCCTCCTCCAGCTTGGTCCGAACGCTGGTCCGAGTCGGGTGCGCTGAACGGTCACTCAAACGTGCATTGGCGGAGGGCAATCCGCACAAGCGGGACTACGCTCTGCTTCAGGTGGAGGGAAAGATCTACATTGTCGAGCAGCCCAAGCATGAGTTCGAACGAGTCTGCATTCTGACCGAAGAGGGGAGCGTTTTTTTCCAGGAGTGGTCACCGGACACTCCCGCCGGGCGGTCGGATGATAGAAGAGCGCTGTTTGAGCGTGTGCTGCGAAAGGCCCGCCAGAGCCAGACGGATTGAATGGCCCATCAGACGCCGACGACCCGGCGAGCCGGATCGTCGAGTGTCGCCGCGAGTCGGGGACCGTGGTATACTACACGTATGACGACGCCGACCGGCTCACCTCGGAGACGTGGCGGGACTCGGGCGGCGGCACGATCTATGCGTTCGAGTGGGACTATGATCGCGTCGGCAACCGCACCCGGCAGAAACGCGGCTCCGTCGAGACGTACTACACCTACGACGGGGAAGAAGCAGTGATCAGTGAGAAGTGAGAAGTGAGAAGTGGACGGCAAGCAGCGAGAAACAGTGATCAGCTTGTCCTGCGCAGCCCGCAGGGCGAAGTAGGATGGTCAGTCATCAGTGAACGGCGGACGGCTCGTGAGGCGCGACGCGGAGAGCCGAGGCGGGATGGCCGGGACCCGGGCCACGCAGTGCTCGCCGCGTCGCGTCCCCCGTGCTCCCATGCTCCCTTGCACCCGCGCCGCTCCTGGTGGACGTACTTCGCCTACGACAGCCGGGGGAACACCGTCCGGATCGAGGGGCCGGCGGGCACGACCTACTTCGAGTACAGCGACGCGGACCTGGTCACGATGATCCAGTACCCCGACGCGACGGCCAACTCCTTCCACTACGACGCCCAGTTGCGGCGCTACGCCGTCCGCGACTCCGCCGGCCTGAGCTACTTCACGTGGGACGAGAACGGGATGAACCTGCTGGCCGAGCGCGACGCGGGCGGCCGAGTTCATAACCGAACTGGGGGGTGAGTGGAGGGGCACCAGCTCCTCCTCTCGCTCGTGCTTGTCTTGGCGGGCAGGGATCCGGCCGAAGCGCCCAGGACGACGAGGAGGAGGAGGACGACGACGATGCCGGTCAGCGGCGAGGTGTGGGTTCGTGGAGGCCAAATCCCCCCATTCTGGTTATCGACTTCAGCCGGGAGGCATTTGCCATGTCCAGTGTGATCAAGCTGGCGTGACTGTAGCCGGCCTCCATGAGGCCGGAGAAGGGCCGAGGTCATGGACCTCGGCTACAATTTGTGATCGCACCAGGGCCGACGCCGAGCTGCCAACGTCGGACCGTCATGGACCTCGGCTACAATTTGTGATCGCACCAGGGGACATGGCAAACGCCTCAGCCGGCCCCCGCAGTTGACACCCTTTCGCCCTGCTGGTAGACTGAAGGCAGGTCGTTGAACGAACCCCGCCCGACAAGCAAGGGACATCCGATGAAGAACCGCGAGCTCGTTTTTGTGGTGGTCACCGTGCTCGTGCTCTCGTGCATCACGCTGGCCGGTCCGCACGACCGGCATCCGAAGAGCGAGATGTACGACCGGTACGAGACGTTCGCCCGCATCATCAGCACGATTCAGGAGCACTACGTGAAGGAGGTCGAGACCGAGAAGCTTTTCCGCGACGCGTACTCGGGCATGCTCCAGGGGCTGGACCCGCACAGTGCGTTCCTGCCGCCGGAGGCGGCGGAGGACTTGAACGTGGAGACGAAGGGGGAGTTCGGCGGGCTGGGGATCGAGATCACGATCAACAAGCAGGGGTGGCTGACGGTGATCACGCCGCTGGAGGGGACGCCGGCGTTCGAGGCGGGGGTCCTGGCCGGCGACATCATCACGAAGATCGAGGGGAAGAGCACCGAGGGGCTCGGCCTGCGCGAGGCGGTCCACAAGCTGCGCGGCCCGAAGGGCAAGCCGGTCACCATCACCGTCCTGCACGAGACCGGCAAGGAGGAAGAGATCACGATCGTGCGGGACATCATCGAGCTGCAGAGCGTGAAGGCGGCGCGGTTCGCGGACGAGGACGCGAAGATCGGGTACATCCGGCTGTCGGCGTTCCAGGCGAACACGGTGAAGAACCTGGACGAGGCGGTGGAGGAGTTGCAGAAGGAGGGGATGCGGGCGCTGGTGATCGACCTGCGGTTCAACCCGGGCGGCCTGCTGACCGCGGCGGTCGAGGTGGCCGACCGGTTCCTCGAGGACGGGGTCGTCGTGTCGACGAGGGGGCGGACGCAGAAGGAGCGGGTGTTCGAGGCGAAGAGGAAGGGGACGTATGCGGACTTCCCGCTGGCGGTCCTGATCAGCCGGCGGTCGGCGAGTGCGGCCGAGATCTTCGCCGGCGCGGTCCAGGACCACAAGCGCGGGCTGCTGGTCGGCATGCGCACCTACGGGAAGGGCTCGGTGCAGACGCTGTTCCCGCTCCAGGGCCGCAAGTCGGCCATCCGCCTCACCACCGCCTACTACTACACGCCCTCCGGCCGGCTCATCCACCGCAACCCGAACAACCCCGACCAGGAGACGTGGGGGATCGAGCCCGATCAGAAGATCGACGTGCCGCTCGACGAGGAGGTCGAGCTCTGGAGCCACTGGCGCGAGCAGCACATCCAGAAGGTCCGCGAGCGGAACGGTCAGCCGCCCAAGCCCGAGACGCCCGAGGAGACGGAAGAACCGGAAGCCCCCGGCTCTGACGAAAAGCCCGAGGCCAAGAAGGAGTTCCGCGACCGCACGCTCGACGCCGCCGTGACGGCGCTGAAGACGATCCTGTGGACGCGCGAGCGGGCGCCCGCCGCCGCAGCGGGCGCCGCCGCCGCGGCCAACTGACCGCCGCGCGCCCGGGGCGGCGCGCGCCGGGACCGGCAGGCTCCTCGGCCGCTCGGCACACGGTGCCGCGAGCGCGACACGGCACGCCTCTGCCCCGCGATGCCCGACAAGGACCGATCATGCTCATCCTGGGGATCGAGACATCGTGCGACGAGACGGCCGCGGCCGTGGTCCGCGCCGGCCGCCGCGTCCTCAGCAGCCGCGTCGCCAGCCAGGACGACCTCCACGCGCGGTTCGGCGGCGTCGTCCCCGAGATCGCCTGCCGCGCCCACCTCGAGGTCATCCCCTTCGTCGTCGGGGACGCGCTGGCGGAGGCCGGCGCGACGCCCGGCGACCTGGACGCCGTGGCCGTGGTCAACGGCCCGGGGCTCGTCGGCTCGCTGCTGATCGGGCTGACGGCGGCGAAGACGTACGCCTGGCTGCACGACCTGCCGCTCGTCGCGGTCAATCACGTGGCGGCGCACGTGTACGCGGCGCATCTGCTGCCGGGCGAGCTGACGTACCCGACGGTCGGCCTGATCGCGTCGGGCGGCCACACGAGCATCTGCCACGCGTCGAGCCCGGCGGAGATCGAGTATCTCGGCGGGACGATCGACGACGCCGCCGGCGAGGCGTTCGACAAGGTCGCCCACATCCTCGCCCTGGGGTACCCCGGCGGGCCGGCCGTCCAGAACGCCGCCGAGCGCGGCAACCCGTCGAAGATCGACTTCCCCCGCTCGATGCTCGCGCCGGGCTCGCTCGAGTTCAGCTTCTCCGGGCTGAAGACCGCGGTGCTCTATCACGTCTGCGGGCAGAACGGCAAGGAGCGGGATGCGTCGGCGCTGGGCGAGCGGGAGATCGCCGACGTGGCGGCGAGCTTCCAGGAGGCGGTCGTCGACGTGCTGGTGAAGAAGTCGGTCGCGGCGTGCGTGCAGCGCGACTGCCGCCGGCTGGTGATCGGCGGCGGGGTGGCGGCGAACACGCGGCTCCGCGACAAGCTCGCCCGCGCCGCGAGACACGAGGCGATCGAGCTCCACGTCCCCGAGTTCCGCTACTGCACCGACAACGCTGCCATGGTGGCCGGGCTGGGCGAGCACCTGCTCCGGGCGGGCCGCACCGCCGAGCTCGACCTCGACGCCGTGCCGCAGCTCAGCGATCTCAAGTAAGGAGCGACGATGGACCGGGACACGCTGCGTTCGATGCTGGATGATGTTGCCGCCGGCCGCCTGGCGCCCGGCGACGCGCTCGAACGGCTCCGGCGCCTGCCGTTCGAGGACACCGGGTTCGCCCGCATCGACCATCACCGGGCGCTGCGGGCGGGCGCCCCGGAGGTGATCTACTGCCCGGGCAAGACGACCGAGCAGGTGCTCGAGATCGCCGAACGGATGCTCGACGCCGGGTCCGACGTGCTCGCCACCCGGGCGAATGACGCGATCTTCGAGGCGATGCGGCGCCGCTGGGATCAGACCGCCGTCCACGAGGCGGCGCGCATCGCCGCCGTGCTCCAGCCCGACCGGCCGGCGCCGGTCGGCAACGTCATGGTCTGCTGCGCCGGGACGTCCGACATCCCGGTCGCCGAGGAGGCGCGGATCACGGCCGAGACGCTGGGCAACCAGGTCCGGCGCGCGTACGACGTGGGCGTGGCCGGCTTGCATCGCCTGCTGGCGAACACCGAGGACATTCAGCAGGCGAACGTGGTGGTGGTCGTCGCCGGGATGGAGGGCGCCCTGGCCAGCGTGGTCGGGGGCCTGGCCGGGTGCCCGGTGATCGCGGTGCCGACGAGCGTCGGGTACGGGGCGAGCTTCGGCGGGGTGGCGCCGCTGCTCACCATGCTGAATAGCTGCGCGCCGTCCGTCTCGGTCGTCAACATTGACAACGGATTCGGTGCGGGCTATATTGCGTCGCTGATCAATCATCTGGCCGCGGGCTGAGACGGGAAGAGAGGAAGGCGGGCGTGACGTCGTTCAAGCAGGCGGATGAGCCGACCGCTCCGGACCAGCGCCGCCCGGACGCCCACAAGGGGAGTTTCGGGCACGTGCTGGTTGTGGGCGGCTCGCGCCGGATGATGGGCGCAGCGCTGATGTGCAGCGCGGCGGCGACCCGGTCCGGCGCCGGGCTCTGCACCCTCGCCTGCCCCGACAGTATGCAGCCGATCGTGCCACTGTTCACCCCGACCACGATGAGCATCCCGCTGGCCGAGACGGTGGCGGGCAGCATCGCCCTGGGCGCCTGGCCGCAGATCGAGGCGTTCTTCGGGCGGGCGACGGTCTGCGCGGCGGGCCCCGGGCTGAGCCGCAACCGGTCGACCCGGCAGCTCGTCCACCGCATCGTCCGCCGATGCCCGCTGCCCCTGGTGCTCGATGCCGACGGGCTCAACGCGCTGGCGGGCGCGGCGGACCTGGTCCGAGAGGCGAACGTCCCGGTCGTCCTCACGCCGCATCCGGGCGAGATGGCCCGGCTCACCGGTCGGTCGATCGGCGAGGTCCAGGAGAACCGCCGCCGCGCGGCCTGCCGCCTGAGCGAGCGGGTCGGCGCGGTCGTCGTGCTCAAGGGCGCGGGCACCGTCGTCGCCGGCGAGGAGAAGGTCTACATCAACCGGACCGGGAACCCGCACATGGCGAGCGGGGGGACGGGCGACGTGCTGACCGGGATGGTCGCGGGCCTGCTGGCCCAGGGGCTCGGGCCGTTCGACGCCGCCCGCACCGCCGTCTACTGGCACGGGCTCGCGGCCGACCGCGCTCCGAACGCCGCCGGGCCCGGCGCCGTCACCGCCACCGACATCCTCGACGAGATGCGCAGCTCCGCCTCCGACCTCGACTGGTACGGCGAAGAGCTCGACCTCGGCGAGCCGGACCTGTTCGACCCCGACCGCGACGACTCCGACGACGACCCGCCTTGACACCCGAAGGAGGCCCTCTTGCTCCAGCCCGTCGTCCTTCCACGACTTGGCCAGACCGTCGAGCAGGCGACCATCGACGCCTGGCGCGTCCGTGAAGGCGAGGCCGTGGCCCGGGGGGACATCCTCCTCGAAATCACCACCGACAAGGCGACCCTCGAGGTCGAGTCGTTCGTCGAAGGGACCGTCCTCAGGATCTTCGCCGACGAGGGCAGCGAGGTCCCCGTCGGCGCCGTGATCGCGTACGTGGGCGACCCCGACACGGACGAGGCGCCGGAGGCGCCGCCGGAGCCGACGCCCGCCGCGCCGAAGGAAGAGGCATCGGCGCCGGGAGCGGCCGCGCCGACCGAGGCGGCGCCAGCCGGCCCGGCCCCACCGCGTGACCGGCTGATCATCAGCCCCCGGGCGAGGAAGCGGGCGGAGACCGAGCAGGTCACCCCGCTCGCGGTCCGGGGCAGCGGGCCGAACGGCCGGATCGTCGAGAAGGACATCATCGGGTACGCCCGGCGGGTCGCCGAGCGGCGGATCTCGCCGACCGCGCGGACGCTCGCGTACCTGCGCGGCGTGGACCTGCTGGGCGTCGAGGGCAGCGGGCCCGGCGGCCGCGTGATGAAGAAGGACGTGCAGTCCGCGGCGCCGCTGGTGGCGCCCGCCGCGGCCGGCCGGCGGATCGAGCTCTCGCCTGCCCGGCGGGTCATTGCGCGCCGCATGGCGCAGTCGAAGCGCGAGGCCCCGCACTACTACCTGCAGATGGACATCGACATGACGGCGTGCGTCGCCCTGCGCGAGCGGCTGAAGGCCGAGGGCCTCGAGGTCTCGTACAACGACCTGATCATCCGGGCGGTGGCCGGCGGGCTGGGGGCGGTACCGATGATGAACGCCGGCTGGAGCGAGGACGCGATCGTCGTGTTCGACACGATCGACGTCTCGCTCGCCGTGGCCCTGGAGGACCGGCTGATGGTCCCGGTCGTGCGCGGGGTGGAGGGCCTGACGCTGGCGGAGGTGGCCGAGCGGACGCGCGACCTGATCGACCGTGCCCGGAACAAGCGGCTGGCCCCGGCCGACTACGAGGGCGGCGGGATCACGGTGTCGAACCTGGGGATGTTCGAGGTCGACAACTTCCTGCCCATCATCAACCCGGGGCAGGCGTCGATCCTCGGGGTGGGCCGGATCGCCGACCGCGCCGTCGTCGTCGACGGCCAGGTCGTGGTCCGGAAGGTCATGTCGGCGACGCTGTCGACCGACCACCGCGTGGCGGACGGCGCGACGGCCGCCGCCTTTCTCCAGGTGGTGAAGACGAACCTCGAATCGCCGGAAACGAGTTTGATCTAAGAAATTATCTCAAGAGGTGGGGCGGACATTCCTGTCCGCCATCTGGCAGGCAAGAATGCCTGCCCCACCGACTGTTGAGATAGTCTCTGGTATTCCCGATTGCCGGACGAGAAAG
>JAWODX010000458.1:0-3266 GCA_046483085.1 Planctomycetota bacterium | reverse complement strand
CGACGTCCAGGGCGCGAAACAACTGCGCGATACGTTCCCCGACGCGATCTACATCTTCCTCGATGCACCGGACCGCGACGAGGCGCTGCAGCGGCTCGCCGGCCGAAACACCGAGACCCGGGAACAGGTCCGGCGCCGGGTCGCCGCCGCCCGCCGCGAGCTCGAACAATCGAATCTCTTTGACCACCAGGTCATCAACGACGACCTGACCGAGACCGTCGACGAGGTCCGCGGGCTGATCCGCGACGCCCAGCCCGCCGGCACCGACCCCTGAATATCTTGTGCGGAGGAGCATCGTATGGACGAAGCCGTGTTGCACGACCTGTCACGCAAACTGGGCGGCCGGTTCAAGCTCGCCGCCCTTGTCCAGAAGCGGCTGGTGCAGCTCTTGCGCGAGCGCCATCCGGTCATCACCGAGCACAGCGGCGGCCTCCCCGTTCGCCTCGTCGTCCAGGAGATCGCCGAGGGCAAGCTCCAGCTCGTGGCGCCCGACGGGACCGTCATCGGCCCGGGCCCCGAGCAGCTCGCCGAGATGGCCGCCGCCGCAACGGAAGACGAAGCGGGCGGAGCACCCGCCGAGGCCGAAGAGGCCGAGACCGAAACCGAGGGAGAGGAGGAGGAATAGCCCTCCGCCGAAAGGACCGCCCGGATGACCGACCGAGAGATTGTCCTCTGCGTGACCGGCGGGATCGCGGCCTACAAGGCCGCCGAACTCGCCTCCCGGCTCCGACAGCGCGGCGCCGCCGTGACCGTCGCCATGACCGACGCCGCACGCCGGCTGGTCACCGCGCACACGTTCGAGGCGCTGACCGGCAACCCGGTCGCGACCACCCTCTGGCCGGAGCCCGGCCAGCGCCGGCTGGACCACATCTCGCTCGCCGACCGGGCGGAGCTCGTCGTGGTCGCCCCGGCGACCGCCAACTTCCTCGCCAAGGCCGCCGCAGGCATCGCCGACGACCTCGTCACCACCACCATCGTCACCGTCGGCACCGAGCTCCCCGTCATCGTTGCCCCCGCCATGAACTCCCGCATGTGGGCGAACCGGATCGTGCAGCGGAACGTCGAGACGCTCGAGGGGCTGGGCTGGCAGATGGTCGGGCCGGGCGAAGGCTGGCTGGCCTGTGGCGAGACCGGCCCCGGCCGCATGGCCGAACCGGACGAGATCCTCGCCGCCGTCGACGCCGCGCTCGAATGAACCCCAGCCGATAGACGGTCCTGAACGCGAGCCGAGCCATGCGCATCCTGATCACCGCCGGGCCGACACGCGAATACCTGGACGACGTCCGGTTCCTCAGCAACGCGTCGACCGGCCGCATGGGCTGCGCGTTGGCCCGGGCCGCCGCCGCCGCCGGCCACCGCGTCGTCCTCGTCCACGGGCCGCTCGCCTGCGAGGCGCCCGAGTGCGACGCGGTCGTCCCCGTCGTCTCCGCCGCCGACATGTGTCGCGAGGTCATCGCCCGCGTGGCGGAGGCCGACGCGGTCGTCATGGCGGCGGCCGTGGCCGACTACCGGCCCGCCGAGCGCGTCGCGGGCAAGATCAGGAAGGGGCCGGCCGAGCGAACACTCCGGCTGGCGCCGACGCCGGACATCGCGGCCGAGATCGGTCGGGACAAGGGCGGCCGCGTCCACGTCGGCTTCGCGCTGGAGGCCGCGAACGCCCGGGCGAACGCCCGCCGCAAGCTCCGCGAGAAGAACTTCGACCTCATCGTCCTCAACAGCCCGGCCGCGATCGGCGCGGACCGGACCGACGTCGAGCTCCTCTTCGCCTCCGGCGAGGCCGAGCCGCTCGCCGCCGCGACGAAGGACCGGATCGCCGGGCGCATCATCGCCGGCGTCGAACAGTTGACGACTCGGAAGGGAGCCGCCGATGGACCACGTTGACCTGCTGATCCGCATGCGGGACGACTGCCGCGACGTCCCGCCGCCGGCCTACATGAGCGAGCACGCCAGCGGGATGGACCTCTGCGCCGCCGTGCCCGAGCCGGTCGAGCTCGGCCCGGGCGACCGCGCCCTGGTCCCCGCGGGTTTTCACATGGCGCTGCCGCCCGGCTACGAGGCCCAGGTCCGCCCGCGCAGCGGGCTCGCCGCCAGGCACGGCATCAGCGTGGTCAACGCCCCGGGCACCATCGACGCCGACTATCGCGGCGAGGTCAAGGTCGTCCTCATCAACCTCGGCGACGAGCCGTTCACCATCGAGCGCGGCGACCGAATCGCCCAGATGGTCATCCAGCCGGTCGTCCGCGCCGAGCTGCGGCCTGTCGACGAGCTCCCCGAGAGCGTGCGCGGCCACGGCGGCTTCGGCCACACCGGAGCGAGCTGAGCGCGGGAATAGAGCGGAACCGCACAGGGACATCGTACTCCCCTGAGCAAACGGAGGTGCGGGGTCCGGGCCGACGAGACGGCCGAGGCGATCGGCAGGGAACTGGCACAGCGGCTACGCGCGCCGTAATTCCACCGCGGTCTCGTAGAGCTCCGTCTTCTTCTTCGTGAGCCCTGCCCGTACAGACGAGTTCACAATGCTCGACCCGGTGCGTTTTTTGCGCACGCGGTGGAGGTCCTGGATTTCGAAACCGGCGGTCTCGGCGATGTGCGCGAAGAAGCGGTCGGTCTCGAACTCGACGCCCTGGAGGATGTTGTTGCCGATGACGACGACGGAGAGCCCGCCTGGGCGCATGACCTTCGCTGCTTCCTCGGCGAACCGCAGGCAGTCGTTGAAGTAAGTCGCGGCATAATTGGCCCAACCCGGTCCGCCGTAGGCGCCTTTCTCCTCATTGAGCGAACGAAGCAAGTCGAGTTTCTCCTCGAGCTCGGGGAGCTCGAACGCGAGATCGATCTGCGGCTCGGACCGGACGGTCTGCCAGAACTTGCCGAAGCTCGATATGGCCAGTTCGCGCAGGTCGGCCGCCTCGTCGGCGAACCCGAGCCAGAACATCTGCGGCCGCGTGTTCCGGACGTAGTGGTAGTTGTTCAGATAGGGCGGCGACGTGATCAGGACGTCGATCGCGTCCTCGCCGAGCCGCTCGGCGCCGTGTGCAAGGAACGATTCCGTGAACACCTGCGTCTCGGCGCTTGCGACGGCGCCGGCGTAGTTCGCCTTCAGTGCTTGAATGTCGCGCGCCATTCCCTCGAGCTTGTCGCGCAGAATCCTCGGCACGTCCCGCAGAACCTCTGCAGCTGAGCCTGAAAATTGAGGGAGTTCATAAGTTGAAAGTTCTCGTTCCATATAGCGAAGATTTTGCTGATAGAATCCGGCAGATAGTTGGAGA
>JAWODX010000442.1:0-5918 GCA_046483085.1 Planctomycetota bacterium | reverse complement strand
GTAAAGCTCCCGCGCTCGGGCAATGAGAACCTGGGCGAAGTCGGCGTAGATGCGCCAGTCGCGATTTTCGTTGGCCTTGGCGAGAGTGTTGCGAGCGACGCGCGAACGAATGCCCATGTGATACAGCTTGGCGGAATTGCCGCGCAAACAGACCTCGATGTCTCGCAGGCTTTCGCGGTAGGTCAGTTGGGAGAAGGCCATGCAAAGGAACTGGTCGAGCGAGGTGAAGCGTCGCACTTTGCGCTCGCCCCGGTAGCGCGCAACGCAGCGGTGAAATGCCCGCAGTGGAAGGAAGCGCATGATCTGCGAGAAGACGATTTGTCCCGAGTACATTGGCCTCTCCTCTCCAAAAGGAAAGGCCAAATGGTACCGCCGAATTCAAGTCGATGCAGGCCAATTCTCGTCCCAACTCAAAGATACAAAACCCGTTGCGCAAATATCATGACCCAACAACGGGACAGCAGTGACTTGACTCCGCCTTTTCTTCGGCTCCGGGCCGGGCTTGCGACCGTTTCTTCTTGACGGCTTGTCCCGGGTGCGGGTGCTTCCCGGCGCGCGGACCGCTCAGGAAGAGACTACCAAGAGTTCCGGGGACAGTATACAATGGCGGTGAATTAAGCATCAGCTTGCCCTCCCGAGTCGCTGCTGTCGCCATTCAGTTCCGGAGGTTCTCCGACGCGGGTAATGTTTGCGTTCCCGCATAATGGCGCGGGGTTCCAGGCGTCCAGGTCGAACATCGACGGGGTACTGGCGACGGCGTCGAGCAGTCGGTCGTAGAGGAAAAGCAGGCGGAGCGTAGCGGCTGCCGCCATGCGCCGGGAAAAGGCGAGAATCCACCGGTCCGGGCACGCCGCGGCCAGGGGCGTCCACAGATCCTGCCAGGTCGCAGCGAACGACTCCTCCCGCTGCAGAGCCTGGGCCAGAAAATGCAGCACCGTCACCACCGGCCCGTAGCGACGCTCCCGGAACCTGTGGCCGCACTCCCGGCACGCGGCCAGAATCAGCCGGTCCGTCAACCGCTCTCGCAACGCCACCAGAGGGGCCTGCCGCAACATCCTGCGAATTCGCTCAAGTTCTTTCGGCGACTGGACGATACACATAGACAGCCTCCTCATGATGCTCCCGGCGCGGGAGGTGCAGGGGGACATGGAGCGGCCTGGCAGGCCGTAGCCCGCGCGAGGCGGGAAGGCTGCAAGCCGCTTCCGCGAGAGCGGAAGTGGACCGGTACGTGTCGCCCGACGCAGTATAATCCGGCGATGCATCCCGGGCGAATTCGCGCCGAGAATTTCTTTGACTGGCCGAGACGGTCGGGATAGAATTAAATCGGTGTGAGATTTTGTTTTGTCGGCCGGAGCGTCTGCCCGACCGGCGCTTTTTGCACCCCTTTTTGGCGCTTGTTAGTCGCTGGAGGCGGCCGGAAGAAGGGTCGTTTGGGTGACGGCAGGCGCCTGGGAGAGATATAGAGCTCCTTTTTCAAACGCGGAGCGGGCCAGAAGCCGGCAGGGAGGCGCAAAGAGACCGGCGCGGGCGGCCCGCGACGACGAGTCTTAGCGTGTCGTGACGCATGTGGGCAGGGGGCGGCACCTCCCCTCCTGCCAGGAACCTTACGGAGGATTGTCCGACAAATCGCGCACCGGGTGCCGGGCGAGACGGTCGCAACGCATTGTCGAGCCCGCCGGGACCGGCGCTTATGTAATTCCGATTTGCCCGACAACCCCGTCTCACGGCAGCGCAGGGCGCGACGGCGTCCCTCGTTTCTCCGCCGGAGCTCTCCCTCTCACAGGCGCGCCTCTTGCCTCCTTCTCGCGGTCGCGTACAGAAGATCGCGAACGGCCGGCCGTATCCTCGACCGGCGAGGACAGGTAAGGAGAGAACAAGTGAACACGTGGAGCCTTCTCATCCCGTTGGCTCAGGTGTCCTGGGCGGTGTTTGCGGGCCTGGTGGTGCTCGTCGTCGCGGCAGCGGCGGCGGTGGTCGTCGGGCTCGATCGGATCCGCCGGAAGGACGCCGAACGCAAGAGCCAGGAGATCATCGCTCGGGGCAAACAGGAAGCCGACCGCATCGTCAGGGATGCGATGGTGGAAGCGAAGGAGGAGCTGCTGAAGAGCCGCTCCAAGTTCGAGGAGGAGACGCAGGAGACGCGGCAGGAGCTCCGCCAGTTTCAGCGCCAGCTCGCCAAGCGGGAAGACAACCTCGACAACAAGGACGAGGTCCTGGTCAAGAAGGAGAAGTACGTCGAGGACCTGGAGCGGGACCTGGCCGAGCGACTGCGCAACGTGGCCAGCCGGGAGAAAGAGCTGGCCGAAACGATCAGCAAGGAGAAGGACGCGCTGTTCAGCATTGCCAACATGTCGCGCGACGATGCGATCCAGCTCCTCCTCGAGCGGCTGGAGGAGGACGTGAAGCACGAGGCGGACCAGGTGATCCGCCGGTCGATCGAGCGCATCCAGGAAGACAAGAAAGAACAGGCCCAGAAGGTCATCATGGAGGCGATCAACCGGTGCGCCGTCGAGCACACCGCCGACAGCGTCGTCTCGACGATCGACCTGCCCAACGACGATATGAAGGGCCGGATCATCGGCCGGGAAGGGCGGAACATCCGGGCGTTCGAGAAGGCCACCGGGATCGACGTCATCGTCGACGACACCCCCGAGGTCATCGTCATCTCCGGGTTCGACGGCGTCCGCCGCGAGGTCGCCCGGCGGGCGATGGAGAAGCTCATCCAGGACGGGCGCATCCATCCCGGCCGCATCGAGGAGGTCGTCGGAAAGTCCAGCAAGGAGGTCGAAGAGATTATGAAGCAGACAGGCCGCGAGGCGGCGGCGGACCTCGACGTCCACGGCCTGAAAGCCGAGGCCATCAAGTACCTCGGCCGGCTCAAGTATCGCACCTCGTACGGCCAGAACGTCCTCCAGCACTCCATCGAGAGCGCCAAGTTGTGTGCGGCGCTGGCCGGCGAGCTGGGCCTCGACTCGGCGCTCGCCCGCCGGATCGGCCTCCTGCACGACATCGGGAAGGCGGTCGACCACGACGTGGAAGGCGGGCATCCCGAGATCGGGGCCGACATGGCGAAGCGATGGGGCGAGGACCCGGTGGTGGTGAACGCGATCGCCGCCCACCACGAAGGCTGCCCGGCGGAAAGCGTCTATGCCGTCATCGCCCAGGCCGCCGACGCCATCAGCGCCTCCCGGCCCGGCGCCCGACGCGAAAGCCTCGAACGATACATCAAGCGGCTCCAGAAACTGGAGGACATCGCCGGGTCCTTCCCCGGCGTCGACACCACCTATGCCATCCAGGCCGGCCGGGAGGTCCGTGTCATCGTCAAGTCCGATCGGGTCGCCGACAACGAGCTCGCCGTCCTCGCCCGGAACGTGGCCACCGAGATCGAGAACGAGCTCGCCTACCCCGGCGAGATCAAGGTCACCGTGCTCCGCGAGACCCGATCGGTCGAGTTCGCCAAATAGCCCCCCGCCGGCAGCCGGCGACAGGCAGGAGAGGAGACAAACCGATTCGCATTCTCGTCATCGGCGACGTCGTCGGCCGGCCCGGCCGCACCGTCCTCGCCGAAAAGCTCGCCGACCTCGTCGAGCAACAGGGCATCGGGTTCGTCGTCGCCAACGGCGAGAACACCGCCTCCGGCTCCGGCATCATCCCCAAGCACGTGAAGCTGCTCCTCGAGAGCGGCATCGACGTCATCACCACCGGCGACCACATCTGGAAACAGAAGAAGATCGTCGACCTGCTCAAGGCCGGCGAACAGCCGGTCCTCCGCCCCGCCAACTACCCGGCCGACGCCGTGGGGAGCGGCGCCCGCCTGTTCGCCGCGCGCGACGGCACCGCCGTCGGCGTCGTCAACCTCATCGGGCGCATCTACATCCCCGCGCCCACCGACTGCCCGTTCCGCGCCGCCGACCGCGCGATCAAGGCGCTCTCGAACGAGACCCGCCTCATCCTCGTCGACTTCCACGCCGAGGCGACGTCCGAGAAAATCGCCATGGGCTGGCACCTCGACGGCCGGGCCACCGCCGTCTTCGGCACCCACACCCACGTCCCCACCGCCGACGAACGTGTCCTCCCACGCGGAACCGCCTACGTCACCGACCTCGGCATGACCGGCCCCTACCGGTCCGTCATCGGCCGCCAGATCGACCCCGTCCTCTTCCACTTCCGCACCGGCATGTACGCGCGGTTCGAGGTGGCCAGCGGCGACGTCCGCCTCTGCGGCGCCATCATCGAAGCCGACCCGGAGACCGGGAAGGCGCAATCCATCCGGCGGCTCTGCATCCGCGCCGACGACGGCTAGCCCAAGTTCGCCAGTTGAGACGAATTTTGATCGATTTTGAGGCGGGCGGATGCCGTGGACGGGCGCGGTTGGGCGTTTGAACAGGGTGGCTCTGCCAGATCAATTGTAGTATAGACCTGGGGTCTTGCGGGGCGGTTTTAGCGGTGGGATAATCGGGTGTCCGGGATCGAGGAGACCCGATGTTTCTGAAGCGCTGCGTCCGGAAGAAGTGCGGCAAGGAGCACGTGTACTGGCAACTGGTGGAGTCTGTTCGAACGGCCCGCGGGCCCCGGCACCGGACGGTGGGGTACCTGGGGGAGCTGGCTACGGACGAGCGGCGGGGCTGGGCTCGGTTGGCGGCTCATCTGGACGGGAAGGCGGCTCGGTCGGTCCGCCAACTGCCGCTGTGGAAGGACGACACCGACCCTGATCCGGAGGCGGTACCGGAGTCGGTTCGGGTCCGTGTTCGGGGCGTGGAGGTCTCGAACGTCCGGGACTTCGGGGATGTGTATCTCGGTCTGGTTCTGTGGCAGGCGTTGGGGCTGGACGGTCTGCTCCGGGAGCTTCTGCCGGAGGGCCGGGAGTCGGTGCGGTGGGATGTGATGGCGGCGGTGCTGGCGGTGGCGCGGTTCGTGGAGCCGGCAAGCGAGCTGCACATCGGGGAGCGCTGGTACAACCGGACGGTGCTGTCGGACGTCTTGGGGGTTCGGCCGGCCCAGGTGAACGGGTCGCGGCTGTATCGGACGCTCGACCGGGTGCTGCCGCTGAAGGAGCCGATCGAGCAGCACCTGACGCAGCGGGCGGGAGAGCTTTTTTCACTCGAGTTCGACGTGCTCTTGTACGACATCACGTCGACGTATTTCGAGGGACAGGCGGAGGGGAACGCGCAGGCGAAGCGAGGCTACAGCCGGGACCACCGGGGCGACTGCAAGCAGGTGTGCATCGGGCTGGTGGTGACGCCGGACGGCTTCCCGCTGGCCTACGAGGTGTTCGCGGGGAACACGGCGGACGTGGCGACGGTCGAGGAGATCGTGGAGGCGATGGAGGCGAAGTACGGCCGTGCCCGGCGGATCTGGGTCGTGGACCGGGGGATGGTGAGCGAGGCGAACCTTGCGTTCCTCCGCGAGCGGGGGGCGAGCTACCTGGTCGGGACGCCGAAGAGCCAGCTTCGGAAGTTCGAGCGGGAACTGATCGAGCAGGAGTGGCACACGGTTCAGGAGGGGGTCGAGGTGAAGCTGGTCCCGTCGCCGGACGGGCCGGAGACGTTCGTCCTGTGCCGCAGTGCCAGCCGTGCCGAGAAGGAGCGAGCCATCCACGACCGGTTCGCGAAGCGGATCGAGGCGGGCCTCGTGAAGATCGCCGACCGCCTGGCGACGGCGAAGCGGCGGCTGGACCTTGTGCGGATCGAGCGCCGGATCGGCAAGCTGCTGGGCCGGAACAGCCGGGCGGCGGGCGGGTTCGAGGCGGACGTGGTCGAGGATACGTCGCGGCCCTCCGGCCTGCGGCTGGAATGGACCCGGGTGCCGGCGTGGCAGGAATGGGCGAGCCTGAGCGAGGGGTGCTACATGCTGCGGACCGACCTCACCGGCCGCACGCCCGAAGAGCTCTGGCGGACCTACATCCAACTGACGCAGGT
>JAWODX010000378.1:0-3979 GCA_046483085.1 Planctomycetota bacterium | reverse complement strand
CTCGAGAAGCTGGGCGCTGCGGATCTGCACGAACTGCTTCGCGCCTGGGAACTCAAGCACCGGTGGCTCACCTCGGAGAGTGTTTTCCAGCACACGCTGTTCCGCAAGGAAACGCGCTGGCCGGGTTACTACTACCGGGGCGACGTCATGAAACTCGACGATGAGAACTGGCATGTTCTCACCGTGTCCCGTCGTGATCCGAACACGGGTGAGTACACCATGGAAAAGGCACCTTGCTACCATCTGGTCAGCATGGAAGAGTGACAGCCGACGGCGGTGGGGGGTAACCTTCCCCCACCGTTTCGTTCGGACCCAGAGAAGGGCGACGCCCTTTCGCGTTGCTCTTCTCTTCTGTCACCCCGTTCCGGATTTTTGATATGAATAGTGCAGCGGACGCTCCGGCTACACCGGAAGCTACCAAGAACATCATCGAACTCACCGACGAGGAGATCATTGCGGTTGCCCACCCGATGTGGAGCGATCTGATCAAGTCCTCGAACGAGGGGGACTACGGCAAGTTCGTCCGCAAGTTCTCCTACAACCTGACCTTCGGGCTCAACGAGGTCGAGGTCGGCAATCAGTTCGCGAAGAGCGAACTGACGCGCAATCTCAGCGAGGATTGGGATTACCTCGGTCTCATCCGCCGAGGCGAGCACGTGACCGTACTCTACCGGGTCAGGAGCACCCAGAAGTCCGGCGAATGGCTCGGTCGGCTCGTGCTTGGGTACGAGGACGGAGAGGCGAGGATCTTCGGCGCATCCATTTTCTGATGCGGGGCTTCTCTAAATGAACAATGATTTGATCGAAGCGAACAAGTACGTCGAACTGACCTACCAGGTCATCGACCGGAAATCGGGGCAGGTATTGACCGCCGTCGAGTACCCGCTGGGCTACGTGCATGGCGTGAACGAGATCTTGGCCCCCAGCGTCATGACCGAGCTTGAGGGCCATTCCGAGGGCGACATTATCGAAGTCACGATCGATTGCAACGCGATCTATGGTCCACGGGACGAATCCCTGGTCTTGACCGACCGCATCGACAACGTGCCGGAAGAGTACCGAGAAGTCGGCACAGCGATCCTGATGGAAAACGACCATGGCGCGACCAAGAGTTTCCTGGTAACCCGGGTAGACGACGAGACCATAACGATCGACGGTAACAATCCCCTATGTGGCCGGGAAGTCATTTTCAAGCTTGAAATCCGGACGGTTCGTGATGCGAGCGAGGAGGAGATCAAGCATGGCGGCAAGGTGGAACCGGGTGCTGAAATCACCAGTGGGCGCGTCGTCCCGATTTGAAATGAGCGGTTTTTTGCGCGGCCGGATCTGTCAGTGAGTTGGGGGACTGACATCGGCGTTTCCATACCCCCTTTTGTCATTGAGATGAGGTAAATCATGAGCGAACCAACCAAACAGCGGCCCAAGGTCCCGGAGGGCTCATCGCGGTTTTTGAAGACCCGGCAGATGGCGCCGAACGAAAAGGGTTACGTGGGCTACGAAACCATTTGGGAACCCTTCCACAAGGTTGCGGAATACAGCACTCCCAAGCGGCCCTGAGCGTGACGGCCGCGCGACGCCGGATGGTCGTGCGGCCGACTTGAACCGCGGGGGAACTTCGCCCCGCACCCACCTTCTTCGTCCCGAGAGGGGGGCACCCGCCCACCGCCTCGGAACCACCGTGGGTCGCTCCTGCACCAGGCGAGCCCCATCGGCACTCGCCGTGCAGGTTTTAGAGGAGGGGCCGAATGCAGCCCCGTGACGGTCTTGACGTCCCCAACTCGCCCCGCTGACTCCAAGGCCTCCGAAACATGCCCGCGTGCGGGCTCTCGGCCCTATGCAACAACAGGGTGACCGGATGATGGCGCAGCCTGATCCCTTCGCTGACCTCGCCGCGGACAAATCACCGGCTCCCGAGGCACACGCCGGTTGCGGGCTCGGGACCACCCTGCGCTGGCGCAGCGCCGAGGCCGCCCACATCGACAGTCGGGTGCTGAGCTGCCCCGCCGCCGGCGCGGTGCCGCCGGGCCTGCGCGGGCTGCTCGAAGCGGAAGGCGCCGGGTCAGTGATCCGGGCCTTCCATGCCGGGGAACTCGTTCCGAACTGGCGGGCGGAAAGACGGGTCACGATTCCCGGCGGTTTCTTCCGGCGGACGCACCGGCAGCTCCAGATCGAACCGCGTGTCGGCCGGTTTTATCCGGCACCATTCCTTGCGGGTGCCCCGGGGCTGCCGCCCGGGCCGCCCACCGCCTTCCGGGTCACGTCGATCGCCCCGGATGGCCAGATCACGGTGGACTTCAATCATCCCTTGGCGGGGTTGCCGCTGGAACTGCAACTGCGCGCACTGAACCTCGCTCCGCCCGGCGAGGCGCCCGCGGACCTCGGCCGGGCGGCGGTGACCAATGGTCCGGGGATGCAGGCGCGCTGGCGGGAGCAGCCGACCGATTTTTCTGCCGGCGACCCGTACGCGCGGGCCGACTCGGGGCCGGATGCCGACTTCTATGCGGCGCCGCGGATGGTGCAGCATGTGGATGCTGCTGCACGCGCGCGGGTCGCCCATCTCTACCGCAGCCTGTTGCCCGCGGGCGCCGATGTCCTCGATCTGATGAGCAGCTGGACCTCGCACCTCGACGAGGAAGCGCAGCCGCGTCGGGTTGCCGGGCTGGGCATGAACGCGGAGGAACTGGCCGCAAACCCGATGCTCGACGAACGGGTCGTGCAGGACCTGAACCTCGAGACGCGTCTGCCCTGGCCCGACGGTCGCTTCGACACGGTGCTGTGTACCGTCTCGGTGGAATATCTGGTCCGGCCGGTCGAGGTCTTCCGCGAGGTCCGTCGGGTGCTCCGCCCGGGCGGCCGCTTCGTGGTCAGCTTCTCGAACCGCTGGTTCCCGCCGAAGGCGATCGCGCTGTGGGCGGAACTGCACGAATTCGAGCGCATGGGCCTGGTGCTGGACTTCTTCCTCCGGGCCGGGGGCTTCGAAGGGTTGACGACCTGGTCGTTGCGCGGCCTGCCGCGGCCGCCGGGAGACCAGTACGCCGGGCTTCTGGCGACATCGGACCCGGTGTTTGCGGTCTGGGGTCAGGCCGCCTGATCATGGGCGCCTGCTCCCGCTGTCGTCGCTGGCAGCGCGACTTCGCGGACAGGGGCGACTCAACAGCAGGGAGTGCGGCGGCTCAGGTCTCTTCCGGGGCGGGTTTGCGCGGCGGCCGCCGACGTCCACCCGAGCCGCGCGGGCCGCCGCGGCCCCGGCCGGGGCCCGACGGGCGTTCGCCGCCGCGTGGCGAGTGCGGCCTGTCTCCGGGCTTGCGCCGCGCCCGCGGTGCCGGGCGGTTCAGTTCCCCGGGGAGGTCCTCGGGATACAGCATCTCGGTCGGGATGCGCCGGCCCAGGTAGGTCTCGATGTCCGGAAGGTAGAACGCGGAGTCCTCGCAGCCGAAGCTGATCGCGTCGCCCTCGGCGCCTGCACGCCCTGTGCGCCCGATCCGATGCACGTAGTCCTCGCCCGACTGCGGCAGGTCGAAGTTGAAGATGTGGGTCACGTCGGGAATGTGCAGCCCACGTGCGGCGACGTCCGTGGCCACGAGATAGGCGTATTTTCCTTCCGCGAACTGGGCCAGCAGATGGGTGCGCTTGGTCTGTGGCACGTCCCCTGAGAGCAGGGCCGCATGCAGGCCATTCGCATTGAGCCAGTCGCAGACCCGTTCGGCCCAGTGCTTGGTGTTCACGAAGACGATGGCGCGCTCGGGCTTGAGCCTTCTCGCAAGCCCGATCAGCAGTGGGATCTTCTGGTCGTTGGCCGGGTAGTAGATGATCTGGCGGATATTGTCGGCCGTGACCGTCTCGGCCTCGACCTGCACCTTCTCCGGGTTGTTCATGTGTTCGTAGGCCAGTTCCATCACGCGCCACGACAGCGTGGCCGAGAACAGCATCGACTGGCGCTCCGAGGGCGGGGCGCAGCGGCGTAGCAGGTAGCGGATGT
>JAWODX010000366.1:0-16667 GCA_046483085.1 Planctomycetota bacterium | reverse complement strand
ACTCCAACTTATTCCACCTCGACTGCGTCTTCTGCCAGAACCCCGACATCAGCCACTCGACGGCCGGCCGCGCGGTCCCGCCCGAGCCGCTCGCCGACCTCATGCTCGAGCTCCAGAACCACGGCTGCGAGAACGTGAACGTCGTCACCCCCTCGCACGTCGCCCACGCCGTCGCCCGGGCCATCGACCTCGCCCGCGGCCGCGGCCTGACCGTGCCGACCGTGTACAACACCGGCGGCTACGACGCGGTCGACACCCTCCGCCGGCTCGACGGCCTGATCGACGTCTACATGCCCGACTTCAAGTGGGCCGACGCGGATGCGGCGGAAACGTATTCGGGCGCGGCCGACTATCCCCGGGTCGCCACCGCCGCGCTCGCCGAGATGGTTCGGCAGGTCGGCCCGCTGGCGCTCGACGGCCGGAGGGTGGCGAGGCACGGCGTGCTCGTCCGCCACCTCGTCATGCCGGGCGACCTGGCCGGCAGCCGGCGAGTCATCGACCTCGTCGCCGAGACCGCCCCCGGCTGCGCGATCAACGTCATGGGCCAGTACCGGCCCGCGTTCCGCGCCCGCGAATTCCCCGAACTGCTGGCCCGGCCGGACTACGGCGAAGTCCAGGCGCTGCGGCAGTACGCCGCCCACCGCGGCCTCGTCCGCGTCGATCATTGAACGGGTTTTGGCGGACGGAGAAAGCGGGGGGCCCTTCTTGGAAGAAGGTTTCCCCCGCACCCCCTCCAAGAACTTCTGTGGAAATGCGGTTTCGGCTTCACCGAGACCACATTTCCGCCGGAGTTTCCAGGCAGAGGAACTGCGGAACCTCGGGCGATCCCTCGTGGAATAGGGGATCCCCGGTACACCGTCGAAAAGGGTGCGGTGGAGATGCCGGTTTCGGCGGAGCCGAAAACGGATCTCAGCAGTTTTCCGGAAGAGGGGCCCCGGGGAGAACCCCCTTTTTCAAAAGGGGTTTCTCCCCGGCGCTTCTTTGTCCATAGAATGTTCAGCTTTGGAACCAGGCGAGCGGCGAGAGGCACGGGGCCGCCTCGCCCGCCAGCCGCAGCCAGAGGTTCCCCGCGTAGCTCGTCGACCGGTTGTGGATGCGGTCGCGGCCCACTCCGTAGCTCGACTGGCCCCACAGCCCGCCGTAGGCGCGCACGTCGCCCGGGTCGCGGTTCTGCAGCGTCAGCCCGAACCGAGCGGCCTTCAGCAGCGACTCGATCACGCCCGCCGTCTCGTCCGGCAGGCCCGCCCGCTCGACCAGCTCGACGAACTCGAGGAGGGTGATCGCGGTCACGAACGTGCCGCCGCCGTTCGGGAACGAGCCGTCGTCGTCCTGGTACGCCATCATCCAGCGGACCCGCTTGCGTGCGAGCTCGAGGTATTGCTCGTCGTCGAATTCGAGGAAGGCGGCCATCAGGGCGACGGTCGCGAAGTCGTCGTTGCCCACGGTGATCCGGCTCTCCCCGTGCCAGGAGTCGGCCGTGCCGTCGACCTCACTCGGGTCGCCGAGTTCGAGCAGCTTCTGCATGACCGGGCGGTAGCCCGTCTCGATCCACTCGTCGTCGCCGGCCCCTTTCGCCGTGTACAGGTAGCAGAGGGCGCCGCCGGCCTGCCAGTCGCCGGGGACCTTGCACGAGCCGTCGGCCTTCTCGAAGTCATAGAAGTCGTGCGGCCACGTCTCGTCGGTGCTGCCCGGCCCGCTGTACCAGTCGCAGAAGAGCTTCGCGCGGTCGAGGTACTCGGCGACGCCGGTGTGCTTGAACATCGTGGCGAGGCAGAACCCCCCGGTCGCCCCGTCGCGCGGGTAGCTCCAGGTGTCCTGCGGGTGATGCTCGCGGAAGCCGCCGAGGGCGTGCGGCCGGCGGCCGTCGAGGTGCTGCAGGCTCATCAGGTAGCCGGCGCCGAGCCGGGCCGCCTCGGCGAACGTCTTCGAGCCCTCGTACTGGGGCGCTTCCGACAGCGCCTGCAGGAGGCACGCCGCCAGGCCCTGGCTCCACACCCCGGTCCCCCGGCATTCGCCGGTGGCGGGGAAGTACTCGTAGAGGAACCGGCCGAGGTCGGCGCTCTGGTCGACTCCGCCCCACGGCTGGCCGGGCCGGTTCTGGTTGTGCAGGTACCACAGCCCGCAGACCCGCGCCGCCTCCGCGAACCGGGCCTGCTCCTTCGGGGTCAGCGCGTCGGTTACCGCTGACATCTCTCGGCACCTCCTTTCACCTGTCTTTCATCGGCCTATAGGACTTATCGGTCGTATAGGACCTATCCCAGCAGCCGCGCCACCTCCGCGAGCTGCTCGGGGATGTTCACGTCGTTGGGGCATTTCGGGATGCATTCGCCGCATCGCTCGCAGGCGAGCGCCGACTTGTCGCCGTCCTTGTGATCGCGCAGCTTGCGGAACCCGGTCCTGGCGAACTCGGTCATGCCGAAGAACTTCGCCCGGTTGAGCAGCAGGAAGTTCCCCGGGATGTCCACCCCGTGCGGGCAGGGCATGCAGTATCCGCAGTGCGTGCAGATCGCGTCCGCCTTCTGCTGGAGCGACTCGAGCCGGTCCTGGAACCGGCTCCACTGGTTCGCGGTCATCGGCGTCTCGCGGCTCGCGACCGCCGTGTTCTCCGCCACCTGGTCGTGCGTGTTCATGCCCGACAGGGCGAGCGCGACGCCGGGGGTGTTGAGCACGTATCGGAGCGCGACCTCGGCCCCGCTCTTCGCCCCGCGCAGGAGCCGGAGGATCGGTGTCGTGTCCACGGCCAGCGACCCGCCGCCCACCGGGTTCATGATCGCGACCCCCATCCCCCGGTCCGCGCCATACGCGATCACATCCTGCTGCTTCGGCTTCAGCCAGTTGTAGCTGAGCAGCATGACGCTGAACTCGCCGGTGTCGATGAACTCGCGCACGTGCTCGGGGCGGTCGTGCGACGAGAACCCGCGGAACCGGACGTAGCCCCGATCCATCGCCCAGTCGGTCAGCTCGAAGAACATCTGGCCGCGCTCCTCGAACCTCTCTTTCTTCATCGAGTGGAAGAGCAGGAAGTCGATGGGGCAGACGCCGGTCTTCTCCAGCGCCTCCTCGACCCGTTTCTTGAAATACCTGAGCGGCTTCGGCCGGTAGATCGGGGTCTTGGTCTGGACGTACACCCGGTGCCCGTCCCAGCCCCGCAGCGCCTTCCCGATCGCCTTCTCGCTGTTGCCGTGGTGGTAGTCGTGGTGGCTGTCGACGAAGTTGACACCCTCGTTGAGCGCGTGGCGGATGACGCGGGCGGACTTGCGGAAGTGGACCGTCCCCCAGCCGCCGCCTTTCGTCGCCGGCAGCCGCATCGCACCGAACCCGAGCCGCGACACCATCGGACCCACCCTGCCGTACTGCGCGTATTGCATGTCTCCTCCGTCTACAGGGACGCTGACTGACGCGGCGCCATTATAGGCAGGGCAGGAACGAACGCAACGGGCCGGCGGCCGTTCTGTAGCCGGCCACGCTGGGGCCGGTCGGATTCCGGGGCCGGCGGCCCCGGCTACAACTTTCACCTCTCCGACCTCGTGCACTTGCAGGCGCACTGGCACGGGCATCCTGCCCGTGAATATCCACGGCCTGGAAGGCCGTGCCACCATTTTGAGATAGTCTCTAACACGACAACGCTACTTCTCCTCGCTGCCTGCGTTCTGGAAACCCCGCGGAATGGGCTGGGCAGGTAGGAATGCCTGCCCCACCGGCCCATCGCATTGGTGGGGCAGACATTCTTGTCTGCCACCGGCAAAGCCCAACGCGAGATGCATAGCGTCTGTTCTGTCAAGGCCTTATGCCTTTCCGCTCCTGACAGTCTAGCGTTGTAGTGCTAACACGACAACGCTACAGTGTCGCAAGCGGATGGGCGTAAGGCACGGGCGGGGAACACAGTACGGAACTCTTCACCTGTATCGTGGCAGACAAGAATGTCTGCCCCACCCATGCGGCGGACTCTGGCCGGTGGGGCAGGCATTTCTGCCTGCCCGGCCATTGCGCGGGGCTCCCGGACCGCAGGCAGCGAGGAAAAGCAGCGTTGCAGTGCTAAAGGGAATTGACTCTGTGCCCCCCTTCTGATATACAGGAGACTGAGGCGTGAGAAGGCCTTCGGCCTGGCGGGAGGGTGAAGCGCGGCCGACGGGTCCGGTCCCCGGGGACGTGCCGAGGCGCATCCCCGGCGGACGCTGCCAATGAGCAGCAGGCGTTTGCGCCCGGCCGGACGGATGGCGGCGCAAACGCTCTTTTTTCAAGGGCTCTGACAAAGCGGCGGGGCAGACATTCCTGTCTGCCGAGCAGCAGGAACGAATGCCTGCTCCGCCAGGCGTGTTAGATGTTCCAAAGGAGGTACCGATGACGGTCGAAGAACTCGAACCGAAAGTATCCGCGGTGCTCGACGAGGTGCGCACGTACCTGGCCTCGCACGGCGGCGATGTCGAGCTGCTCGACGTGTCCCCGGACGGGGTGGTCAAGGTCAAGCTGACCGGCGCGTGCGCCGGCTGCCCGATGGCCCAGATGACGCTGAAGCGGGGCATCGAGGCGAAGCTGAAGGAGAAGGTGCCGGAGGTCACCGCCGTCGAGTCCGCCTGATCCCGCACGCCCGTGCCATCCCGCATGCTCGCGTCGGTCGCGCAGAACGCCGGGGATGGTATCAGCGAAGAATCCGCCCTCCGGACATCCAGCCCTGCCGCCGTAGCTACGGCCGAGTTCGGCGCTGCGCTCGCGCCGCAGCCAGCTCAGTGTTTCTCCGAGCAGGTGCAGGGGGTGTGGTGGCAGCCGGGGCAGCCGTCGGCGTACTTCCGCACGGCCTCCTCCAGCTCGACGCCGGAGATGCTGGCCAGGGTGGAGAGCCAGGCGAGCACGTCGGCGAATTCCTCGGCCAGCTCGGCATGCTCGCCGGGCCGGCGCAGCGCGGTCGCCAGCTCGCCCACCTCCTCGACGAACCACAGGAACGTGCCGCCGACCCCGCGGGCGCGGTCCCGCTCGAAGTAGATCCGCTCGATCTGCCGCTGAAATTCCGCCAGCTCCATCAGCCCGATCCCTCCTCCGCACAGGTTTCGATGAACCGGCGGACCTCGGGCACGACGTACATCTGGTCGAGCTCCGGGGCCTCGGCCAGGGCGGCAGCGATCGTCGCCGCCCGCTCCGCCCGGTCCGCCAGGTCGTTCACCATCAGCACCCGCTTGCCCCGGATGACGCACAGGCCGCCGCCGCCCTCGTAGCGCACGTGCCGGACCTCGATCCCCAGCCGCTCGGCCAGCAGGCCCAGCTCCAACTCGAGCTCCTCCAGCTCCATCTCCGATGCTGTCCTTTCCACCCGGACGGCCGCTCAGGGTACGAGGACGGAGAGCCGGGTGTCGAGCATCCGGATCGACACGTCGCCGCGCCCCAGCGAGTCGCCGTCGATCTGGAACGGCACCGCGCCGTCGGCGTGGATCTCGATCCGCCGGCCCCGGACCCGTCGCACGTCGCGGCAATCGAGCAGCCGGCGCCGGAACGCGGCCCACGTGTGCCGGACCAGGTCCAGGCGGCGGACCCCGCTCACCAGGCAGACGTCGAACACCGCGTCGGTCGGGTCCGCGTCGGGCACCAGCTCGAACGGTCCGCCGTAGGAACGGGTGTTCGTGACCAGGACGTTGGACGCGGTGCCGGCCGGCTCGCCATCGACGGTGACGCGCATCTCCGGAAACCGGTACGCGGCCAGGGCCTTGACGATGGGGATCAGGTAGCTCAGTTTGCTCGCCCCGCCGGTCCGCCTCTTCTCGAACCGCTCGACGACGGCGGCGTCGAACCCGGCGCCCACGAACAGGCCGAACCGCCGGCCGTTCGCCTCGCCCAGGGTCAGGCCCATCGTCCGCCCGCCGGCGATCGCGTCGCACACGGCCGCCACGCGCGGCCGGATCCCGAACTCCTTCGCCAGCACGTTCCCGGTGCCCGCCGGGAAGACCGCGACCGGGATGTCCGTCTCGCCCAGGCCGTTGATCACCTCGTTGAGCGTGCCGTCGCCGCCGACGCAGAGGATGGCCGACGGCCCGTCGGCGGCGACTTGTTCCACGGCGCGCCGGGCGTCGCCCCGGCCGCGCGTCGCGACCGTCTCGACGTCGAAGCCCCGATCCCGCAGGCCCCGGGCCAGACGGGGCGCCTTGCGCCGGCCGAGGGACCGGCCGGAAATCGGGTTGACCACGATCAGACAGCGTTTGCTCATACGAATCCGGGCAGGCAGAATCGCGTCCGAGAAATGGTACCAGCCGGCCCCGGGGAAATCAAAGCGCAAACCGAGCGCCGCCGCAAATCCTACAAATGAAGAGTAGATTGCGCTTGACTCGCCCCCGGCCCGCGGATATAAAGGCGACATGCAAACTGCGACCGGACCACAGAGCCGGGCCGAGCGCGCGGCGGGCCCCCGTCGACCCGGGGCGGGCGCCCCCGGCGTGCGAGGGATTCCGCCCGGCGCAAACAGGAGCGACGCCGCCACCTGCATCCGCCGCGCGGCCGCCCGGTCACCGGCCGACCCGGCGCCGGCGCCGGGGGAGGGGATTCTCGTATGCGGCATGCCCAGGCCCGAAAGGGCCCACTCCGACAGGTAAGCGGCACACCCTCCACCCCCCATCGCATCGACCAGGAGGCCCGGTAATGGGCAAGACGATCGCACAGATCAACCAGAAAATCAGGGACGGCTCCGCCGTGGTGGTCACGGCGGAGGAGATCATCGACATTGTCGCCGACCGGGGCGTCGAGGCCGCGGCCCGCGAAGTCGACGTGGTGACGACCGGGACATTCGGGCCGATGTGCTCGTCCGGGGCGTACCTGAACGTCGGCCACACGAGCCCGAAGATCAAGCTCGGCGGCGGGCGCGTGACCCTCAACGACGTCGAGGTCTACACCGGCTTCGCCGCCGTCGACCTGATGATCGGCGCCACCGCCCTCCAGGAGGACGACCCGCGCAACCGGGTCTTCCCCGGCGGGTTCGAGTACGGCGGCGGACACCTGATCCAGGACCTGGTCGCCGGCGAGGACGTGAAGCTCGTCGCCACCGCCTACGGGACCGACTGTTACCCCCGGCGGGAACTCGAGACCTGGATCCGGCTGGCCGACGTGAACGAGGCCGTCCTGTTCGACCCGCGCAACGTCTACCAGAACTACAACTGCGCGGTGAACCTCTCGGACAAGACCATCTACACCTACATGGGCATCCTCAAGGCGAACCTGGGGAACGCCAACTACTGCAGCGCGGGGCAGCTCTCCCCGCTGCTCAACGACCCGTTCTACCGGACCCTCGGGATCGGGACGCACCTGTTCCTCGGCGGCGGCGTCGGCCGGGTCGCCTGGTGGGGCACCCAGCACAACCCCGACGTCCCCCGGCACGAGAACGGGGTCCCGCGGAGCGGCGCCGGCACGCTGGCACTGATCGGCGACCTGAAGGAGATGAGCCCCGAGTACCTCGTGGGCACGTCGCTCCGCGGGTACGGCGCCTCGCTCAGCGTCGGCGTCGGCGTCCCCATCCCCGTCCTCGACGAGGAGGTCTGCCGATTCACCGCAGTCACCGACGCGGACATCACCGCGCCCATCGTCGATTACAGCGAGGCCTATCCCCACGGGCGGAAGGAGACCCTGGGTGAGGTGAGCTACCGCGAGCTGCGGACCGGGCGGATCACCGTGAACGGCAAGGAGACGCCGACCGCGTCGCTTTCGAGCTACCCGAAGGCGGTGAAGATCGCCGAGACCCTGAAGCGGTGGATCGCCGACGGCGAGTTCCTGCTCAGCGAGCCGGTCCAGCCGCTGCCCGGCGCCGGCGAAGGATACACTTTCGAGCCGCTGAACGAGCGGCCGCTCGACTGAGCGGCCGGCCCGGGGCGCCCCACGGGCCCGCGCCGCGCCGGCGTGGCGGGCGTGCGGCGGACAAGGCCGCTCGCCCGTCGCCCCGCGCGGCCGCCCGGTGAATCGTGCCGCGGAACGGCCGAACATGTCTCCGTACCGCTTGCGGCGGGCGCGGCAGGCACGTATAATTCGATGGTCTCACACCACGGGGACAGATCATGGCCGATGTGACCACGAGGAGGCGCAGGATCCCGGCGGACCGGATGGGCCTGGACGTCTACTTCGACACCATGCCCGAGCTGGGCGCCTCGGACATGCACATGAAGGTCGGCCTGCCGATCATGATGCGGATCGGCGGTACCCTGCGCCCGCTGGACATGCCCGAGGTCACCGAGGAGCAGGCCGAGCTGCTCTGCCACTCGGTTCTGAACGAGGCCCAGAAGGCGCAGCTCCGGGAGATCGGCAGCGTCGACGTGGCCTACTCCACGCCCAAGGGCTGCCGCGTCCGCATCAACGTCTTCCGCCAGCGCGGCGTGCTCAGCCTCGCCGCCCGGTACGTCAACGCCACGATCCCCGATTTCGCGGAGCTGATGCTGCCCGGTGAGACGCTCACTCGGATCTGCCGGTCGGAGGCCGGGCTGGTCATCATCGCCGGCGCCACCGGCTGCGGAAAGTCCACCACCCTCGCCGCCATGATCGATCACATCAACCACACCCGCAAGTGCCACGTCCTCACCCTGGAAGACCCCATCGAGTACCTGTTCAGGGACGACAAGGCGGTCATCAATCAGCGGGAGATCGGCATCGACGCCGACTCGTTCGAGAGCGCCCTCAAGTATGCGCTCCGCGAGGACCCGGACGTCATCCTCATGGGCGAGATGCGAGACGCAGAGACAGTGGCCACCGGGCTGAGCGCGGCGGAGACCGGGCACCTGGTCTTCGGCACCATCCACGCCAATTCCGCGCCCCAGACCATCGGCCGCGTGCTCGACCTGTTCCCCGGCAACGGGCAGGAGCAGATCCGCAAGGCGCTCGTGTTCAACATCCGCGCCATCGTCTGCCAGCGGCTGCTCCGGTGCACGAAGAAGAACCGCCAGCGCGTGCCCGCCTTCGAGATCATGCTCTCGACCGCCGCCGTGCGCAAGGTGATCGGCGAAGGCCACGACCAGGAGCTCCCGCAGGTCATGCGGGACGCCGCCAGCGAAGGCATGATCGACTTCACCCACAGCATCTACAACCTGGTGCAGGACCGACTGGTCACCCGGCGCGAGGCCCTGGCCCGGGCCCCGAACCCCGAGGCCCTGAAATCCCTCCTCGACGGACTCGATATCGTTTGACCGGCACCGGCCCTTCCCAGCCCCGTCGGGCCGCCATCTTCGACGTCGACGGCGTCCTCGTCGACAGCGAGCCGCTGCACCGCATCGCCTGGGAGCACGTGTTCGGCCCGCGCGGCGTGGTCGTCCCCGAGGCCGATTACGCCTGGAGCATCGGCCGGCGGGACGTCCTCTTCGCCGGCCGGATCCGCGACCGCTTCGCCCTCGAAGACCCCGCCGAGGCGCTCCGGGACGAGAAGATCGACTACTACCTGGAACTCCTCGCCCGCGAGTCGGAGATGTTCGAGGGCGTCCCCGAGCTGGTCCGCGCTCTGGCGGCCGGCTGGCGGCTGGGCATCACCAGCTCGGCGCACACCCGCGCCGTCGACATTGTGCTCGACCGGTTCGGGCTCCGCCCGTACTTCCCGGTGATCGTCGCCAACGAGGACGTCGCCAACCACAAGCCGCATCCCGAGCCGTACCTCACCTGCGCCCGCCTGCTGGGCGCCGACCCGTGCGCCTGTGTCGCGTTCGAGGACTCCGTCTCGGGGGTCGAGTCGGCCGGGGCCGCCGGCATGCGCGTCGTCGCCGTGACCACCACGTTCGCGGCCGACGAGCTCGGCGGCGCCGACGTCGTGCTCGAAAGCCTCGCCGACACGGCCGAGGTCATCCGCCTCGCCGAGTCCCTCCTGCCCCCCGGCTCCGCCTGAGAGGCCCTGTTCGGCCGGCAATCTGAAGGGGTCGCAGGCGTCCCGGCCGCAACTCCCGAAACCGAGAGCCCGGAACCGCTACGTGTAGTCGTAGCCGTAGCGGGGCAGCGGGAAAGGGAGGGCGGCCCGGAGCGCGGCGCCCAACTCGCCGGCCGCGTCGAGCCTCCCGGTCACCTCGCCCTCGAGGTCGCCGAAGAACAGCGGCCCCAGGTCCTCGACGGGGAGGGCCAGGGCCGCATCGCCCAGCTTGAACCGCGCACCCTCCTCGTCGGCCGGTTCGACCTCGATGGCTGAGGCCGGCGCGGGCAGATGGGGCCGGAGGTTCTCGAACAGCGCCGCCGGGCGCAGCACCTTGACCGTCCGGCTCAACTGCCTCGGCTCCGCCGACGGGCCGGCGGCCTCGAGCAGCTCGATCAGGTCGTCGTCGGCGCCGACCTCCGCCTTCACCGTCACCCGGCCGCCCCAGAGCCCCGGCAGCGCGGCCAGGAGCGCCGCCACGTCCTCGGGCCGGCCCCCCCACTCGTAGGCGTCCCCCCGCGGCGTATCCCCGCCGCCGCTCGGCCGGATCAGGACGTAGGCAGTGATGTCCGCGTCGCGGAGGGCCACGTAGAGCGGCCACACGTCGAGCCCGGAATAGGTGGACCGCAGCCACGCGTCCCAGTCGTTCGCCGGGCGCTCGAACCGAACGGCCTGCTGCTCGTACAGCCGGGCCAGCGCCGGGCGGTCCGACAGGGCGCCCTCGCGGAACGTGAGCGCCCCGTCGCCGGGGATCGACTCTTCGCCGGTCATCTCGAAGGCGCGGCAGATCCCGACCGGTCTCGCGCCGCGGCGCCGGTAGAGGCCGCGCCCGCCGGAGATCATCGCCGCGTCGACGCCCTGCTTGCGCATCCGCGCCTCGCAGTCGTCGAGGACCCGGCTGGCCAGGCCGCGGCCGCGGCAGGCCTCGTCGGTGCAGACCGCACCGACCAGCGCGGTGGTGATTGTCGGCCCGCCGACGACGGCGTCGCGGACGAGGTACGCGACGTGCGAGACGGGGCGGCCGCCGGCGGTGATGATCCGGCAGTTCGCCAGGTTCTCGTCCGCGAACAGGACCGGGAAATGTTCGTCCATGTCGCCGCTCTTGTGGCTCGGATGGAGGAGGGCCCGGTTGATCAGGTCCACGACGGCCGGCCGGTCGTCGGGGCGGGCGCCGCGCGGCTCGCTGAAGAGTTCGTCGTTGGACTTCATCGACGGATCCTTGTCAGGGCTGTTCGTAGATCGTAGCGACTGCCCGCCGGGATGCAAGGTCTGTCCGGTCGCCGGTGTATACCCGTGCGGAGGCCCGTGTGCTTGACTCTGCGCAGCCGGCGGAGTAGCATGCTCCTGTCGGCCGAGGCGTCGGCCTTCGAGCGAGAGGTTCCCATGGCACCCTCTGTCTGCGAGGAATGCGGCCGTGCGATGTCCTTGAAGGACGTCGAGGAGCACACGTTCCGCGAGGTCGAGGGGCGGCTGCTCTGCCCCGAGTGCCAGCTCAAACAGGCGCGGCCGAAGCGGATGCGCTGCCCGCACTGCGGCGAGCAGGTCATGGCGGTGCTGCACGGCGGCAAGTACACGTGTGCCCGGTGCGGGCGCGAGATCGGGGGCGAACAGTCGGCCGGCGTCATCCCCTCCGCCCAGCCCGTCGGCCGGCGCGAACCCGACCACGAACCCGAGGCCGAGCCGGTGCCGTCCGCCCCGTCCCGACCCCGCACTTCCGTCCGGAGCCGCCGGAAGCGAAGCCGGACGAGCCCGGCCCTCGTCGTGCTGCTGAGCTGTTTCGTGGCGGCCACCCTGGTGCTCGCCGCGCTGCTCGTCCGCCAGCACGCCCGCACCCCGGGCGAGGATGAGACGGAAGCCGCGGCGGACGATACGCGAGCTGCGGCGGAGAAGAAGGAACCCCCGCTCCGGGAGGAGGAGGAGCCGGTTGCCCGCCGGCGGACGACGGCCTCGGCCGCCGACGAGAAGGTTGCCACCGTCATCCGCGACTGGATCAAGAGCCGGCCCGGCCGGCCGCTCGACAAGATCGAGATCTACCGCGATCTCGCCAGGCAGATCGAGGACCCCGTGCTCCGGGCCCGGACCCTCGAGGTGTTGACGGACTTCGAGCTCGCCGCGCGGAGCCGGGTAAAGACGGGCGAGCAGGAGATCGCCGATCTGACCCGCCGGCTCGAGGAGGCGCAGCAGCGCATCGAGCAGCTCCAGAAGCAGCTCGAGGCCCGGGCGGCCGGACCGGAGCAGCCGGCCGGCGAGACCGAGCCGGAGACGGAACCGACGCCGAAGACCCGGGCGGAACAGGCCGCCGCCGCGTACCGCGCCGCGCTCGCCGAGGCCCGCGCCCTCCTCGAAACGAAGAAATACGGGCCTGCGATGGCCGCGCTCCAGGCGGTGGCGGACAAGTTCGACGGGACAGAGGCGGCGGAGAAGGCGGCAGAAGAGCGGGCGCGGATTCGCCGAGACGCCTCCCGCGCGTTCCATCGGATCCTCGCCGACGCCCGCGAGCTGAAGCGGGCCGAGGACTACAAGGGCGCGCGGCAGCGGCTCGCCGAGGCGACCCGGTTCGAGGTCGACGCGTTTCGCGGGCAGCTCGAGCAGACGCTGGCGGAACTGCGCCGCCTGGAGCAGGGCGGCGACCCGGAAGCGGCGGCCGGCCCGCCGGCCCAGGTCCGCGAGCTGATCGACCGGTTGAAGGACCAGGACGAGTTCGACCGGAGCAACGCCGCCGACCGGCTCGGCGCCCTTGGCGACCGGTCGGCGGTCCCCGCGCTGCTCGACGCGCTGAAGGACAAGAGCTGGACCGTCCGCGCCGCAGCGGCCGCCAGCCTCGGAAAGCTGGGCGACCGCCGCGCCGTTCCCCACCTTATCGCGCGTCTGGACGACGATCAGAAGACCGTGGTGCACGACGCCCTGGTCGCCCTGACGAAGCTGACGGGGCAGCATTTCTCGGCGGCCGAGAAGGACCGGTGGCTGGCGTGGTTCGAGGCGAACCGCGAGGAGGCGGGCGGCGGGCCGGCCGCCTCCGCACAGCAGGGCACCACGTTCCGTTCGCGGGTCCGGGTCCGAAAGCCCGCTGAACGGATCATCGGGATCGAGGTGCCGGCGACCGTGGACGTGCCGGTGGGGAGCCGGCTCGAGATCCGGAAGGACGGCGAGCGGATCGCCGAGATCGTGGTCGAGACGAAGAAGCAGAACCTGGTCTACGGGAAGGTGGGGGAGGACGTCGAGCTGGAGATCGGGGCGGACCTCGCCGTCCGGCTGATCGAGTAGCTCACCGCTCGGCGAGCCGCGTCACCGCGGCCGCCGTGATCCCCCGAACGCAGAACACCTTGTCGCGGGACGTCCGGCCCGAGGCCAGGCGGACCTGCGACTTGCGCACGCCCAGCGCCTCGGCCAGGGTGCGGGCAATGGCCCGGTTCGCGCGGCCGTCCTGTGCGGGCGGGGTGACCTTGACCTTCAGGGCGCCGGCGTGTTCGCCGACGACCTCGTTCCGGGCGGCGCCCGGCTGGGCGCGGACCGGGACCCGCAGGGCGTCTCCGTCGGGCTTGCACCGGATCATGGCTGCTCCCCGTATCGTCGGGCGAGGTCCTTCAGCTCGCCGATGAACTCCGTCGTCGAGGCGTACCGCTCCTCCGGGTCCTTCTTCAGCATGCGCATGATGATGGCGGCGAGCGTCTCGGGGATGGCCGGTTCGAGCCGGCGGATGGGTTGCGGCTCCTGACGGGCGTGTGCGATGAGGATTTCGCGCTGGGACGTGCCGGTGAAGACGGGGCGGCCGGTCAGGGCGCGGTAGAACGTGGCGCCCATGGCGTAGAGGTCGACGCGGCAGTCGATGTCGTGGCCGAGCGCCTGCTCAGGCGCCATGAAGTGTGCCGACCCGTAGACGCCGTCGGCCTGGGCGACGGTCGGCCGGTCTTCGAGCGCCTTGGCGATCCCCAGGTCGCCGATCTTGACGATCCCCTCGAACCCGAGCATGAGGTTGTCGGGCTTGATGTCGCGGTGCACGATCCCCTTCTTCTCCGCGTACATCAGGCCGCTCGCCACGTCGACCATCATGGGCAGCACGTTGGCCACGGGCAGCTTCTGGCCGCCGGCGAGCTGGGCGCCCAGGCTGCCGAACGGCATGTATTCCATGGTGTAATAGCAGAGGTTCTCCCAGCGGCCGCAGTCGTAGACCTGGACGATGTTCCGGTGGTTGAGTCGGCCGGCCGCCCGCGCCTCGTTCATGAAGCGGTCGACGAAGTCCGGGTCCTGGACGAGCTCGGAGGCGAGGAACTTGATGGCGACCGGGCGGTCGAGCGAGAGCTGGATCGCCTTGTAGACGGTGCCCATGCCGCCGCGGCCGATCCGTTCGATGATGCGGCAGCCGGCGATCTCGCTGCCGATCAGCCCGCCGCTCATCCGCCGCTCCTGGTCGTCGAGGAACGACAGCAGGCAGTCGCCGATCTTGATCCGATCGCCCGGCCGGACCTTCAGCTCTTTCACCCGGCTCCCGTTCACGTACACCCCGTTCAGGCTGTCTTCATCCTGGACGTAGAACCCGTCGCCGCCGCTCCTGATGCGCATGTGGCGGCGCGAGACGAGCGTGTCGGAGAGGACGACGTCGTTGCCGCGGTCGCGGCCGACCGACAACTCGCCGCCGCTGGTGATCCGGAACGTGTCGCCCCGGCCGGTCCCTTTTTCGATCACAACCTTTGGCATCGTCGCGTTCTGCCCTTAGAAACTATCTCAAGACTGTGGCACGGCCTTCCAGGCCGTGGGTCTTCACGGGCAGGATGCCCGTGCTACATTGGATTCGCCCTTTTGAGATAGCTACTTAACCCTCGCCGTCTGCCAGCTCCTGCGACCGCCGGCAGGCCCGGTGAATGGCTTGAACGACGGATTCGAGCACATGGTTCTCGTTCATCGACCGGAGGGCCGCCTCGGTCGTCCCGCCCGGCGAGGTGACGCGCCGCCGCAGCTCGGCCGCCGGCTCGGCCGACTCGGCCAGCATCCGCCCCGCCCCGAGCACGGTCTGGTTGGCGAGGGCGACGGCGTCGGCCCCGGCCAGGCCGAGCTCCTCGCCCGCCCGGGCCATCAGCTCGGCGAGCAGGAACACGTACGCCGGCCCGCTGCCCGACAGCGCGGTCACCGCGTGGATCTGCTCCTCGTTGTCGACCTCGAGCACGAGGCCGCAGGCGGCGAACAGCTCGGCGGCGCGGGCCAGGTCGGCGTCGGTCGCGTGCGCTCCCTTGCAGAGGGCGGCGGCGCCGGCCCCGACGAGCATGGGCGTGTTGGGCATGGCGCGGACGACGCGGACCGGTGCCTCGCACGCTGCCTCGATCTGCGCGGCCGGGATGCCGGCGGCGATCGAGATGACGAGCCGGTCGGCGCCCAGGAGCGGGCCGAGCTCGGCCAGCACGGTCGGCATCACCTGCGGCTTGACCGCCAGCACGAGCCTCTCGGCCCGGCACGCCTCCGGGTTGTCCGGGGTGGTGCGTGCCCCGGTCGCCTCTTCGAACGCGGCCCGGCGGGCGGCGTCCGGATCGCCGGCCAGCACCTCGTCGCCGGGCACGAGGCCGGCCCCGACGACCCCCCGGCAGAGCGCGGTCGCCATGTTCCCTGCTCCGATGAACCCCAGCGTGGCCATCGCATCCTCCCGTGTTCGTGTTCGCTCGTGCGGATTGTAATCGACGGGCGGGCGGGCCGCAACTCCGCCGGCGCCGAGCCGGTTGACACGCCGGGCACCGGCGGGTATCTTGCCGAAGGTCGAAGACGAGGGACCGCGATGATAGACCGCGAGAACGCCATCCTGCTCGAGTTCAAGGAGCGGTACGGGACCGGCGAGGGGGTCGGGCTGGCCCGGGCGCCCGGCCGCGTCAACCTGATCGGCGAGCACACCGACTACAACGACGGGCTCGTCCTTCCGATCGCGATCGCCCGCGATACGGTGGCCGGCTTCCGGCCGAACGACTCGCGGACCGTCCGCGTGCACTCGATGACCCTCGACGAGTCGGCGGACTTCTCCCTGGACGACGAGGCGGTGGCGACCGAGCCGCCGTGGCTGGCCTACGTGGCGGGGGTCGCCCGGTCGCTGATGGACGCCGAGGTCGAGCTGGTCGGCTGCGACCTGGTGATCCACTCGACGGTCCCGGCGGGCGGCGGGCTGTCCTCGTCGGCGGCGCTGGAGGTCTCGACGGCGCTGGCGCTGTGCGCAGCCGCCGGGCAGGAGGTCGACCGGAAGGAGCTGATGTGGGCGTGCCACCGGGCGGAAGGGGACTACGTGGGGATGCGGTGCGGGATCATGGACCAGTACGTGGCGCTGTTCGGTGAGGCGGGCTCGGCGGTCCTGCTCGACTGCCGGGCGGCCGAGCACCAGCTCGTCCCCTGCGCGACCGACGTCGTGAAGTTCGTGGTCTGCGACACGGGCGTCCGCCACGAGCTGGCTACGTCGGAGTACAACCGCCGGCGGCAGGAGTGTGAAGAGGGCGCCCGCGACGCCGCCCGCCTCCTGAAAGCGAAGACGGTCCGGTCGCTCCGTGACCTCGATCCGGGCGACCTGTCGGAGTTGGGGCAGGAGCTGGAGCCGGTGATCTTCCGGCGCGTGCGGCACGTGGTGACCGAGAACGCTCGCGTGCGCGAGGCGGCCGGCGCGCTCCGGGAGCAGAACTACCTGTCGATGGGCGTGCTGATGGACGCGTCGCATGACAGCCTGCGGGACGACTACGAGGTGAGCTGCTCGGAGCTCGACACCATGGTCGAGCTGGCGTGGTCGCAGCGGGGCGTGTACGGCTCGCGGATGACGGGCGGCGGGTTCGGCGGCTGCACGATCACCCTGGTCGACGCG
>JAWODX010000277.1:0-20161 GCA_046483085.1 Planctomycetota bacterium | reverse complement strand
GGATCGCCCGCCTGCCCCCGCGGACGTGGTCGGCCGCAACCTGAAGCGCGTCGACCATCTGCAGCGCCTGGCGCTGGACCTTCATCCGGAGCGACGCCAGCGTCTCCTCCGAGCCGAACGGATCGCCCGAATAGAGGAACGTCGTGGCCCCCTTGTCGCCGAGCCCGTACACCCCGTCCGGGCCGAACCCGCCGGTCGTGCACCACCGGGGCATGTACCCGTCGATGTCGAGCATCCACATCTGGAGCGGGACGAAGAACGGCGCCCGGGTGGAGACGGGGACCGAGCCGCTGTTGGTACAGGACCAGATCTGTCGGCCTTTCCGGTGGAGCTTCGGGATCCAGTCGAAGTCCCACGTGATGCCCGACGTCCCGGCGATGTACACGTCGATGAACTCGTTCAGGTCCGACTTGATGTCGTGCCCGTACGTCCACGTGGTGCCGAGCGTGTAGTCGAAGGTGACCGGCCTGGTGGTCTCGTGATCGTAGGTCCCTTCCCAGAGCGCCCGGAAGTAGCGGTGGTTCTCGTTGTCTTCGAGGAACCGGACCTCCTCGGTGTCCCACGGGTAGTAGCGGAATCGCTGCTTGTGGTTGAGGAACATGTCGAACCGCGTGTCGGTCCAGCCCTTCTCCTGGAAGTGCTCGGCGATGTCGCGCCCGACGGCGTCCCACTCGGCGGCGTAGCCGGGCCGGCCGTACTTCACGAAGTCGGCGGGCCAGTTCAGGTTGAGCGGCAGGTAGAACCGCTTGACGGGGATCGGCCCGCGGCGGGTGTCGCGGAACGCGGACCCGTCGAAGTACGGGGCCCAGTGCCGGTCCCAGTCCGACCACGCCCGAACGTGCTTGTTCGGCCCTTCGCCGGCGAGCGGCGGGGCGAACGTCGGCGGCACGTAGCCCGAATGGCCGTAGGGCAGGTAGTGGAAGAACATCCGGTGGTCGTGGGCGGTGCGGAACACGCCGCGCTCGCACCGCAGGTTCTTCGTGCTGGTCAGCCGGTCGGGGTCGTCCCGCAGCTCCTGCCAGCCGCGCGAGACGACCGTCGCGTAGTTGTTCATCGACACGTCCAGGCAGCAATCGCCGGGCAGGCGCGCCCGCGTGACCTGAAGTTCGACAGGCACGGCCGTCCGCTCGTCCCCGACGGTCACGTTCACGTTCCCGGTGTACGCGGCGGGCGTCGCGTCCGGCGGCACGAACAGGTCGACCCAGAACCCGACATACTTCTGGCCTGCCACCCCGTTCATCTTCCGGAACGCGTCCGTCGATCCGTCGACGATCTCCTGCGGCACGCAGACCTCGGGGTACCACGTCCCGTCGTACCGCTGGTACCACTCGACGTAGACGTCGTACTGTCGCGCGGAGAGGGTCGACTTCCCGCTCGTCCGGAGCAGTCCGCCGGTGACGCTGACCGCTTCGTCGCCGTCGAGCGGCCCGACCAGGAGCTGGAAGCTGGCAAACGCGTTGCGCGGCGCCTGCACCGTCACCGGCGGCGCCAGCGGCGCGCCGTCCCCGTCGATCGCCTTCCCCGTCGTCGGGTCGAGTCGGACAAATTCGTCACACCAACGCACGTCCACACTCATCGCGGGCACCTCCACCTGTGTGCTGGGAATTCGCGGGATTGCCTGCCGGGCCGCATCATGTTGCCGCACATCCTACCGGCTCGGCCCGCCGGGCGCAAGGTGAGGGGGAAAAGCGGAACGGCCAGCGTGGCGGGAATGTGAATCGATCGGCTCCCGCGCCAGCGCCCCCCGCCTCATTTGATTCTCGGGACGGAGAGGTTCCTGCAGATCTTCTGGACCAGGCGGTTGGGGATCTCGGTATGAAGCGGCACGGCCTCGACCCATCCGGTCCGGGGATTGCACCACAGGAAGTGGGCCGCTCCCTCGCGCTTGAGATAGCAGCCGTGGCGACGGAGGTGCTTGAGCAGGGCCCTGCGCTTCATCCGACCGCCACGACGTCCTGCTCGGCGTCGTCCGGCAGACCGCGCAGCGCGTCCTTGCGCCGGTCCTCGAGGATGAGGTCGATGGCCTGGGACAGGCTCTTGAGGGCCTGGGCTTTTGTCTTGCCCTGCCCGTTGGCGCCGGGGATTTCGGGGCAGTAGGCGATGAACCACTGGCCGTCGCGCTCGATGATCGCAGTGAATTCGTTGTGCATCGGCCACCTCCAGTCCGTCCCCGACGATACCAGAATCGCCGCTCAAAATCAATTCTGTGGCGGCGGTGGAATCCGGCGAACGGCTTGCGCGGCGACGGGAAGCGCAGTAAAGTGCAGTTCCCGGTCGAATGTGTCCAGAGGAGGAGCGACCCGATGAGAACCTGTCTCGCCTTCGTGCTCGGAATCCTGCTCGCCACGGGCCCGGCGGCCGGCGCGGCGTTCCGACAGAAGCCCTCAGCGACGAAGAAGGGCGGCAAGACGGTTGTCTCGTTCGCCGTGGACGAGGCGACCGATGTCGCGGTCTTCGTCGAGAACGCGAAGGGCGAGGTGGTCCGCCACCTGGCGGCGGGGGTGCTCGGCCCGAACGCGCCGGCGCCGCTGAAGGCGAACTCGCTGGAGCAGTCGCTCGTCTGGGACGGGACCGACGACGCGGGTGAGCCGGTGCCCGCCGGCCGGTACACGATCCGCGTCGGCCTGGGTACGAAGGCGAGGTTCGAGCGCAACATCGGCTGCGACCGCTCGTGGCTGGGCAACATCTATGCGATGGCGGTCAACCGGAAGGGCGAGGTGTTCGTCCTGTGCAGCCGCGGCATCTGCGTGCTCGATCGCCGGGGCAAGTATCTCCGCCAGATCGTCCCCGCGCCGAAGAATCTCCCGGCCGACGCCCTCGAGGGCCGCAAGCCGGTCGTGCTCAAGGACGGGACGGTCTACTTCCAGAAGGGCTACGAGCTGCCGGGCAGCATCGTCGGCTCGATGGCGCTGACGCCCGGCGGCGAGCTGGTCATCCCCGGGCCCGGCCGCTATGCGCGGAACGTCACGATCATCGGGACGGACGGCTCGGTGCGGAGCGACGCGTTCGACAAGAAGCTCACCATCCACGCCGACTACGGCTACCTGTTCCTCACCGCGTCACCCGACGGCAAGCGGGTCTACATGGCCGGCGCCCAGGCGGGCTATCGCGGCGACGACGCCCGCAAGCTCGACTACCGGCACGCGGTCTACAAGCTCCCGCTCGACAGCGACGGCCCGGCCGAGATCTTCACCGGGGACGACGAGAACACCGGCGGCCCCGCCTTCAAGGTCAACCGGCCGAAAGGGCTGACCTGCGACCCGCAGGGCCGGCTGTACGTGTGCAACTACGGCGGCCACAACGTCGCCGTCTACTCGCCCGGCGGCGGCGTGGTCAAGAGCATCAAGGTCAAATGGCCGCAGCAGGTCGCCGTCCATCCGAAGACCGGCCAGGTCTACGTGCTCGCCGGATACGAGAAGGGCCGATACAAGTACGGCTACAACTATCCGGCGAAGATGCGCGAGGCGAAGCTCTATCGGTTCAGCAAGGACGGCGAGCAGGAGGCGATGCTCGAGTTCCAGCCGCCCTGGATCAAGAAGCGGAAGTCGGGCACGCACCCCGAGTTCAAGCTGCGGATGGCCGTCGACTGCCACGCCCCGAAGCCCATCCTCTGGGTCGGCGTGCACTACCCCGGCGCCCGGTGGGCGAAGTGGAACCTGAAGCGGATCGTCGACGAGGGCGATGCGTTCAGGGAGCCGGAGGACGTGATGCCGAAGCCGGATGAGGACCACTTCGGCGGCGGCGTCCGGCAGATCTTCCTCGACCGCGAGCGCGACATCCTGTACGTCAACCGGACGTCGAAGCTGATGCGGTTCTCCGGCGACGGGGAACGCATCATGCCCTCGATCACGTTCCGCGACCCGAAGACGGACAAGAAGCAGTACATCTGCGAGGCCTACGCCGGCCCCGGCGGCTCGATCTACGGCCTGCTCTGGTTCCAGTGGGGCTACAAGGACAACTTCATCCGGCGGCTCGACCGCCACGGGGAGCCACAGCCGCTGCCCGCCCGGAAGGACGGCCGGATCCAGGTCCGCCACTGCATGAAGGGCGGCGGCAGCGGGAGCACCCGCGGCTTCACCGTCGATCCGCACGGCAACATCTACGTGATGCACTACGACCACCAGTTCGACAAGGGCGGGCTGCCCGCGTGGGACCGGAGCTGGAACCTGCACACCGCGGTCGCGAAGTTCGACAAGGACGGCAAGCTGGTCGACCCGCGGCTGATCGGGCACCTGCGCGCCGGCGCCCAGTGCGTGCGGGTCGACCGTGCGGGGAACGTGTTCGTGGCCGACAACGTGATGCCGCTGGGGGTGACGTTCCCGAAGGACTTCCGCGGCGTGCTCGAAAGTCCGCTGAAACGGACCCGGCCGGCCATGCTGCCCGACGGCCGGTTCGACCCGCTGCTCCGGCACATGGGCAGCCTCTTCAAGTTCGGCCCGAAGGGCGGGCGGATGGTCGGCCTGCCCGACGAGGCGGAGTACAAGACGCCGAACCGGCCGGCCGGCGACCTGTGGAAACCCGTCCCCAACGTCGAGTGGTTCCTCCACCACAACCACCGCGTGCGGATCGAGGGCGCGAAGTGGCAGTACCACGGCGTCAGCCCGTTCCCCGCCCAGTACCAGGGCGTGACCCACGTCGAGCGGTGCGTCTGCGCCGGCGGCCGGTTCGACCTCGACCCGTTCGGGCGGGTGTTCGCGCCGGACAAGCTCCGCCACCGGGTCATTGTGCTCGACAGCGCGGGCAACGTGGTGACGCGGTTCGGCGTGCGCGACAACCAGGATTCAAACGGCCCGCACATCGGGCTGTGCGATCCGTGGAGCGTCGCCGCGGCCGCCGACCGCGCGTACGTCGGCGACGGCAGCGCCTGCCGCGTGGTCAAGGTCCGCCTCGAGCACACCGCCGAGGCCACGTGCCGCACCGCCTGGCGCATGCCGTAGTGACCGAGCGCCCCCGGGCCTTGCGCCCGGAACACGGTGCGGATACACTCGGGGGAGGTACTCGCTCCCGGCCTTCCTGGACGCGCCTGACAGGTCCGCCACTTCTCTCGAAAGGAGAACCGTATGCGTCATCTGATGACCGCCGGTTTGGTGTGTGCGCTCATCTTGTCGCTCGGGGCCGCCTCGGCGGAACTCTCGATCAACCTGACCGTCGAGGACACCGGTGGGAACGGCGGGAGGGAGTGCGTGACGAGCGGCGTCCCGCTCCTGCCCGGGCAATGCACGGACGTGAGCACGCTCCGGCTGCTGAACGAGAAGGGCGAGGAGGTGCCGGCCCAGTTCCGCGCCCTCGCCCGCTGGCACAAGCACAGTGTCGGCCCGGGCCCGAAGGATGGTTCGGTCCGCTGGGTCCTGGTGGATTTCATCCCCCGCGTGCGGGGTTTCGGGACGCGGACGTTCACGCTGACGGATGGCAAGGCGGGGAAGACGGACTCGCCGCTGGCGGTGAAGCAGACGGACGACCGGATCACGGTGACGACCGGCCCGGCCGAGTTCGTCATCAACCGCAAGGAGTTCAACCTGTTCGACCGGGTGCGGATCGACCTGAATGGCGACGGCAAGTACGCGGCCGACGAGGAGTGCGTCAGCCCGGGCAAGAGCCCGGGCAGCGTCGTCGAGGATACCTACGGCAAGCTCTACTACTCCTCGCAGGGCGTGCGCGAGGTCGTGGTCGAAGAGGCCGGGCCGGTCCGCGTTTGCGTGGTCGCCAAGGGTGTCCACCGCGCCCCCGGCGGCGGGGGCTACTCGCGCGGGATGTACCAGTACGACACCCGGCTTCACTTCTACGCCGGGAAGAGCCTGGTCAAGGTCGACCACGTGCTGAACAACTGTTTCCCCGAGCCGATCGGCACGCCGACGTTCGAGGACCATTCGCTCGTTGTCAAGCTGAACATGGAGGGCGAGGCGAGCAACAACCCGAAGATGAAGGACGCGGGCAAGTTCGTGATGTACCGCGTCTACGGCGTCGCCCCGCTCGACGACGGGATGCAGGCCGGCGAGTCGGTCTGCCTCTACCAGGACTCGAACGGGTCGGAGACGTGGAAGATCAATCCGGGGGTGCAGACGCGGGCCGACGTGCCCCGGTTCCGCGGCTATCGCATCCTGGAGCGCAAGGGCGAGAAAGAGACGGTCGTCACCGGTGGCGACCACGCCCGCGGAATCGTCGAGTTCCACGGCAAGCGGTACGGGCTGGTGGTCATCCCCCGCTACTTCTGGCAGAAGTTCCCGAAGGCGATCGAGGCGAGCTACGACGGGACGGCCCGGATCGGCGTCCTGCCGCGCGAGTACAAGCAGCCGCACTGGCTGCAGGACGCCTCGGGCGCGGGCATGCGGTTGTGGCTCTACTTCTGGGGCCACGGCGGCGCCCGGCAGTATGCGCGCGACAATCAGACCAAGAGCAAGTGGTGGCAGCTCCTGCGCGACCGGCCGTGGCCGCACGTGATCGCCGACTCGCTCATCCCCGAGCGGTTCGCCCGCTGCACGAACGAGCAGTACGCGGCGACCGGCGCGCTCGCCGACGTCGGCGCCTATGAACCGATCTCCGGTGGAGCCGCGTTCCCCCTCGAGATCACCGAGCGGCGCTACTTCATGACCGATTACCTGAAGGGCAACGCCTACGGCTGGCAGGTGTTCGGCTGCCGGTGGGAGGAGCAGAAGGGCCATTCACCGGCCAACTACGAGCCGATCGGATCGAGCGACTACCTGTTCCGCTACATCAACACCGGGCATCCGTCGTGGCTGGAGTTCGGCCTGCGGCGCGACCTCCATTTCCGCGACGTGCGCGCGTACAAGATCGACGACAACGAGCGGTTCCGCTTCAAGACGTGGGGCACGTTCCGCGGGCACGCCGAGTGCGAGGACTACTGCTCGCGCGGGAAGATGATGCCGAAGGACGCCGAGGCGAAGAAGTATCAGAAGGGCCGCTGGGGCCGGACGGGCTGGTACCTGCCCACCCCCGCCCACAACTGCCTCGACGAGCTCTTCGACCTCTACTGCCTGTTCGGCGACACCCGGGCGCTCGAGGGAATGCAGAGCGTCGCGGCCGTCGGCGGGTACTACATCGGCGGGACCGACCGGAGCGTCGGCATCCACCGCGCGACCGGCTGGTGCATGCGGGCGCTCCTGCGCTACTACGAGCTCACGGGCGCCGAGGACGCCCGGCACCTCGTCGACGGCGCCGCCGACAACGCCTGGAAGATGGTGCGGGCGAACAACTACGACCACATGCCGCGAATCAACTACAAGAACACGTGGTTCTACAACGTGTTCGGCCGCGCGGTCGTCCTGCATTACAGGTCCACCGGCGACGAGCGGATGCGCGACCTGGCCATCGGCATGACCCAGATGCGGACGAAAAAGAGCCAGCACCCCACGCTGAACGCCTTCTGCTACGAGCAGACCGGGCAGGAGAAGTACTTCAGCGACCGGGCGAAGCGGTACGCGCGCGTGGGCGGCTACTTCCCCGCGTGCGCAGCGCACCTGTGGCTGAAGCCGCGGCCGGACAAGGTCGCGCCGGCCGCGGTCCAGGACCTGTCCGCCAGGGCCGGGGACGGCGGGATCACCTTGAGCTGGACGGCGCCCGGCGACGACGGACACAGGGGCACGGCGAGCGTCTACCAGATCAAGTGGTCCGAGAACCAGATCGTCGAGTCCGCCGACCACACGAGCAAGTGCAACTTCTGGGCCGCGCACAACGTCGACAACGAACCGGAGCCGAAGAAGGGCGGCACGAGGCAGACGATGACCGTCAAGGGCCTGAAGCCCGGGACCTACACCTTTGCCCTGAAGGCCCGCGACGAGCTGAACAACGAGAGCGGGATCAGCAATGTGGTGACCGTGGAGGTCAAGTGATAAGTGAGGAGTCATAAGAGACTATCTCAAAATGGTGGCACGGCCTTCCAGGCCGTGGATATTCACGGGCAGGATGCCCGTGCCACGGCTGATCCGCCCTTTTGAGATAATCACTAAGTGAGAAGGGACAAGCGCGATTGGTCGCCGGCGCCCGATCTCACCTTATGGGAGACGAACATGCGTCATATTCTCGGCGTCCGCGTCCCATCCGTCCTATTGGTCCTATCCGTCCTGTTGGTCGGCTGCGCGTCGGCGGTTACCGCGCAGGTGGTGAACCCCAGGATTACCACCGACTCCTCCATCGAGTGCTCGTCGGCGGAGGCGGTCGTCCGGCAGATCACGAACGAGAAGATGACCGACGAGCAGAAGGTCCGCGCCTGCTGGCGGTTCATGCTCGACCACTTCTACCACTGGTGGCCGGCGAAGGAGAAGGATGCCGGCGGGGACGTGCGCGACTTCGCCAAGGCGCTCAACAGCTACGGGTTCGGCCCCTGCTTCGTGAACGCCCCGGTGCTGACCGCGCTCTGGGAGGCGGCGGGATACGAGACGCGGTCGTACACCGTCACCGGCCACAGCATCCCCGAGGTGAAGTACGGCGGCGGATGGCACATGCTCGACGGCGACGCGCGGGCCTGGCACCGGGGGCCCGACGGCGAGATCGCCAGCGTCGCCGACCTCGCACGCTCCGTCGCCCGGGACAAGACGAAGGACAAGACCGACAACCTGTTCACGAAGCCGAAGGAAAAGTCGGTCCCGTACTATCCCTACGGGGCGCCCGACAAGTACGTCAAGCCGTTCCCGTTCTGGGGCCCGCCGAGCCGCATGCTCGACCTCTACGGCAGCACCCGGAACAACTATCGGTATAACCGCCGGGCCGTGATGGGCCACCCGATGTACCTGACCCTGCGGCAGGGCGAGACGCTCACCCTGATGCGGAAGAACGTCGGCAAGTTCTACAACGCCGGGTTCCCGAAGGAGCAGGTCGACGCCGGCGGGCCGCGAAGCAAGTACACCGACGTCACGTACAGCAGCGGCCGGCTGGTCTGGAAGCCGGACCTCGGAACGATCCCGGCCGACCAGCTCCTGTGGATGGGCTCGAAGAACGTGAAGCTGGACCGGGGCAGACTGATCGCCGAGGAACCCGGTCAGCCGGCCGTCGCCGTCTTCCGCGTCTGGTGCCCGTGGGTGATGGTCGAATCAAAGGCGACCATGGTCGCGTTCAAGGAAGCCATGAGCGCGTCGTTTGCGGTGTCTTTTGACGGCGGTACCGCCTGGAGCGATCTAGGGGGCGCCCCCTGGATCGTCGAGAAGTCCGGGATCGGCCAGGCGAAACTCGACCTCACGAGGTATGCGGCGGGGCGCTACGAAATCCTGCTGCGCGCGACGTTCCAGGGCGGCAGCATCCGGTTGCGCGAGTTCAACACGCTCTTCCAGGTCGCGACGCTCTCGCTGCCGAAGCTGAAGGTGGGGAAGAACCAGGTCACGATCTCCCGCGGGCCGGACGAGAGCGTCGTGCAGCTCGTCCGGTCCGGCGCCAAGCCGGCGAAGAAGCGCTACATCGTCGAGTCGAAGGGCATCAAGGTCCCCAACTACGTGCAGCCGACGAAGTACGGCCAGCCGGCCTACGTCGTCTACCGGCTTCGGGCGCCGAACGAGCTGACCGCGCTGTCGGTCGGCGGTGCGCTGACAATGGACGCCAGCCGCAGGCCGCAGCACATCACCGCGTCGTACAGCCTGGACGGCGGGAAGACGTGGGCCGAGATCTGGAAGCTCGGCGGCAACCGCAACCGGCAGAACTCGTTGTTCGAGATGGACAAACGCGTCTCGCTCGACGCGAACGGGAAGAAGGAGGTGCTCATCCGGTTCGACATGCTGCGGAACTCGAAGTACTTCGGCGTCAACGCCATCCGGCTGTACGCGTTCTACAAGAACCCGCAGCCGGAGGATGCGAAGCTGGTGGTGGATTTCGCATGGGAGGAGAACCGCGGCGGCAAGTGGGTGGGGAAGAAGACGACGATGGTCGTCGGCACGTTCCCGCACACGTTCGACGTCGAGTGCGGCGGGGACGCCGCCCGCCTGTCGTCCATCACGATGAAGCCTGAGGAGTGACCGGTCGCGAAGTGACTATCCGCAGATTACACAGATTTCACCGATAACGTCACTCCTGGGGGGCAGAGGCAAATGTTGGTTCGGCACAGCCGGACCAACATTTGCACAGAAGTTCTTGGAAGGGGTGCGGGGGAACCCTTCTTTCAAGAAGGTTCCCCTCCATACGCTCCGTGAACAGTCAGAAATCTGCGCAATCTGCAGATCGCTGTCTGCGGATCACTTCGCCAGCTTCAGCGTGACCGAGCTCTTCAGGCCGACCTTGCCGAACTCGTCGACCGGGGCGACCGCGAGCGTGTTCTCGCCCGGCTCGAGCGTCCACCGATAGGTGCTCTTGGCTGTTTTCGTCTCCGCCCCGTTCACGGTCAGCTTGTACTCCTTGAAGAACGGGATCGACTGGCCGAGCTCGACGGTGATCGTCTTCGGCCCGGTCCGGACGAGATGGAACGACGCCTGGTCGAGCGTCCAGTAGAAATCGCGCTTGCGGGTAAACCAGTTATTGACGCCGCGCCGAGGCGGGGTCTTCTCGTCCACCCACGCCGGGTAATCGCGGGAGACGACCAGGTTCCCGAACCGCCTCGGGATCGCCTCGGGATGCGACTGGAAATCGTTCCGGGGCGTCATGTGCACGAAGCCGTTGGCGAGATAGCCGTGCGACCAGCCCCAGTTGTAATCCTTCGGCATGGGTGCCCCGTAGCGCCATGGCCCGAGCCGGCAGCGAATCACGTTCTTGCCGCCGACCTTCCGCATGATCGCGTAGGTCTCCGAGCTCCGCCGCTGGTGGAACCAGTGCATGTCCTTCCCCGCCGGGATGAAGTTCTCGCAGATCACGTCGTGCGTCTCCAGGATGCTCAGCGGCTCGCCCGTCTTCTTGTCCATGTAGTAGCTCGTCAGCGACGGGTCGAAGTAGACCCACTTGCCGAGCGAGGGGACCCAGATGTCGCAGACCTCGTGGGTCGCCTGGCGGAACCCGCCGACCGCGTTGTGCCGGGCGCTCACGTAGCCCAGCGCGATCGACGCGTAGCACATCACCTCGGAGTAGGTCATGCAATGCCCGTACACCGTCGGCTCACCGTCGACGATGTCGAACACGCGGTTGATGTCCCAGGTGTAGCGGCCCTTGTGCATGTGCTTCCGGCTCTTGCGATCGTTCCGGCAGCTCCCGACCCAGTCCATCAGCTTGACGAGCACTTCGAAGTCGTCCTCTGCGCCTTTCACCACCTGGTCGAGCTTCGCGGCCTTGCGGAATGCGACGACGTCCTTCTGGTCGGGCCGCTCGTAGTGGAAGACGATCGGGCTGCGGACGATCTTCTGGATGTCGGACCTGACGACCTCGAGCGGCGCGAGATCGGCGGTTTTCGTCTCCTCGACCTCCGGCTCCAGCACCAGCCCGGTCAGCGCCGGCAGGTGCTTCGCGTCGGGCGCCTTCAGGGTCACCCGCACCTGGGCGTATCGGCCGGCGAGGTCCTTGACCGTTCCTTTCCCGCCGCGCACCGCCCGCCAGTCCGACCAGCCGGCCGTGTCGAGCAGGTTCGAGCCGGACCGCACGTGGGTCACGACGCTCGCACCCTCGGGCACGGTCGCCTTGACCTCGACCGCCACGGCCGTCACGGCCGCCTTCTGCCCGATGATCCCGACACTTGGCCCCAGGTCGATCGGATCGGTCGTCACCACCCCCTTCCGCTCCTTGCCGCGCGTGAACACGCGCGGGTCGAGCCCGAGCGACGTCCCGTCCTCGCTGAGCAGAACCTTCCGCGCCTGATAACCGCCGTACAACTGCTTCGCGTCCAACGTACCTCCTCCCGGGGTGGCCTCCGTCGCCCCGCCGCCCGACGAGGCACATCCCGCCAGCAGCGCGGCGCAGAGGACAAACCCGATGCCTTCAAAGAAAAGCTTCATGCGAGCTCCTTACGCACAGAGAGATGGTCGGACCATGTTCGGACGCCGCGTCCCCGGACACGCTGCGCCCGGCTCGATTATAGCGCCCGGGCTGGAAGTGTCTATGCGATTGTGTAGAATGAGCTGGTCACTGGTGTCATTGGTGACTGGTGATTGGTCACTGGTGCGAAGCGGCCCAATGACCAATGAGGCGAACGAAGCGAGCCAATGACGACTGCAAAAAGGAGATGGCGATGCGCGTGCTGACGATCGGACTCATCGTGCTGTTCGCGGTCCCGGCGCTCGGCTGGGAGGTCCCGCTCGAAGTGACGGAGATGTGGGGCCAGGGCGGCCCGCGGCACGTCTCCGGCGGCGTCCCCCTGCTCAAGGGCCAGGCGAAGGATGCCTCCGACCTGCGGCTCGCCGTCAAGGACGGTGACGGCAACCTGACCCCCGTGCCCGCCCAGTTCCGCGCCCTCGCCCGGTGGTGGCGTGCCGACAACTCCATCCGCTGGGTTCTCGTCGACTTCCATACGAGAATGGGTGGGTCCGAGACGAAGATGTTCTACCTGACGGACGCCGATCTCGACGCCCCGGCGCCGAAGTCGCCCTGCAAGGTCGCCGAGAGCGACGACGAGATCGTCGTCACCACCGGGCCCGCGAAGTTCGTCGTCAGCAAGAAAAAGTTCGCCTTCCTCGACCACGCCTACCTGGACGAGAACGGCGACGGAGCGTTCGCCGACGACGAGGACCTGCTCGACGGCTCCGCCGACCTCGGGCTCCGAATCGAGGGGACGCTGGCCGAGACGTACTACGGCTCGGAAGATCCCTGGACCGTCAAGGTGCTCGAGGCCGGCCCGGTCCGCGTGCGCGTCCGCGCCCGCGGCACGCTCCGCGGCCGCGGCGGAGCGGGCTACAGCCGGGGGATGTACGACTACGACGTATTCCTCAACTTCTACGCCGGCAGCACGGACGTCTACGCGGACGTGGTCCTCGACAACTGCCCGAAGGAGTCGCGTGGTTCGCCGACGTTCGAGGACGCCTCGCTCTGGCTGAAGCTGGCCGGCGGCGCGAAGCGCTACCGCGTCTACGGCGCCACGCGGCTCGACGGCGCGTTCGGCGGCGAGGACTCGCTCTGCCTGTACCAGGACTCGAACGGGGCGGAGACGTGGCGGAGCCGGACCGGCTCGCCGTCGCCGGACAGGATCGTCCGATTCCGCGGCTACAAGATCTGGAAGCGCTCCGGCCGCAAGCTCGCCGAGGGCCAGGGCGTCGACGACGGCAAGGACGTGTTCGAGGGCAGCACCGAGATCGCCCACGGCGACCAGGCCCGGGGCCTCGTCCAGCTCATGAACGACCGCGGCGGAATCGTCGTCCACACCAAGGACTTCTGGCAGCAGTTCCCCAAGGCCGTCGAGATCTTCAAGGACGGCCGCGTCCGCGTCGGCCTCTTCCCCCGCGAGTTCCGCCTCCCCCACTTCCTCGAAGACACGACCGGCAAGGGCCACGAAATCATCCTCCAGTTCTACAGCCGAAACATGAAGAACCCCTACGCCCGCGACCGCGCGAAGCACACCTGGGCGCACGTGTTCGCCGACTGCTGGGACTACCGCGTCTTCCCCCGGCCGACCCTCGAGCACCTCTGCGCGACCGGCGCCCTGACCGACCTCGGCCCCATGAGCGTGCCAAACCAAACCTTCGCCGGCTATCCCATCGAGGTCACGCGCCGGCGGCTCTTCATGACCGACCGCTACCACGGCAACGGGTACGGCTGGCAGGTCTGGGGCGAGCGCTGGCTCTCGCACGGCGGCCACTCCCGCCACGGCGCCCGCCAGCCGATCAAGGAGGACAACTACCTCTACAAGTGGTACGTGACCGGCGACAAGGGCTGGCTCGAGGTCGGCGACGACCGCAGCCGACTGTTCCGAGACGTCCGCACCCACCGCGTCAACGACCAGGACCCGTTCGGGTTCGACTCGTGGGGCACGTTCCGGAAACACACCAACAGCGAGGACTGGACCGAGCGGCCGAAGGCCAAGGGCGACGAGGTCAAGAAGTACTCGGCCGGCCGCTGGCGCCGGCCCCGCTGGGAACTGCCCAACCCCGCCCACATGACCCTCGACTTGCTGTACGACCGCACCCTGCTCTTCGGCGACCAGCGCGCGGCCGAGGGCATGCGGATGATCGCCGGGCACGGTATCTACAGTACCAACCGGGCCTACGTCCATCGCGCCTCCGGCTGGTCCTGGCGCGCGACCGAGCGGTACTGGGAACTCACCGGCGACAAGGACGCCGAGGACCTGCTCAAGCGGATCATCGACAAGCAGGCGACGCTCACCGGCAAGAGCCCGAAGGCGCCGAACAACTGGTTCTACCAGATCTACAGTCGGGCCGCGTCCATGACCGCGCTGCACATGCGCAGCAAGAAGGCACTCGATCTCTGCAAGACGCTGGCGAAGGGCAAGCAGGCAAGCGCGCGGTACGACTGCACCCTCTGGTCGGTGCTCTATCATCTGACCGGCGACGAGGAGTACAAAGAGGAGCTTCTGGGCAAGGACAACGGCCGCGGCCTGCTCCGGGCCGGGACGAACGGCGACTTCCCCGCCACCGCCCACTGGCTCGTCCACCAGAAGCCGCAGCCGCTGGAATGAGAGGTCGATCGGCTCGAAGACAATTGCAGGACCGGACGATTGAGTGGTATCCTGAGAAGGAACAGGTAGGTTCCGGATGCGCCCCAGAGTCTATATCGAAACCACGGTGCCGAGCTTCTACCACGAAGTGCGAACCGAGCCGGACATGGTCGCGCGGAGACAGTGGACCCGCGAATGGTGGGAACACCATCGAGGCCGATTCGATCCGGTTACGAGTATCCCGGTGATCGAGGAATTGGACTCCGGTGAGCATCCGAGAAAGAGAGAATGCCTGGAACTCATCGAAGCGCTGCCCGTTCTTCGGGTGGCCGAGCCTGTCGCGGATATTGTGGACACTTATATCGAACACCACGTGATGCCCCGCGATCCGCGAGGCGATGCGTTGCACCTGGCTCTCGCTTCGTATCATCGCTGCCGGTTCCTACTGACCTGGAACTGCGCGCATCTGGCCAATGCGAACAAGCAAGAACACATCAGGCATGTGAACACACTGATGGGGCTGCATGTCCCCCTCCTTACTACCCCTCTTGAATTGCTCGGAAATCAGGAGGATTCCCAATGAAGAAAGACCCGGCGATCGAGCAGATACGACAGACCCGACGCGAGATCTCTCGCAGATTTGGCGACGACACCAGAGCCCTGATCGAACACTATCAGCAAATGGAATCGCAATACGCGGACCGTCTGCTCAAGGACTCCAAGGCGGGCCACGCCGCCAAATAGCGTCCGCTTCCCGAGCGAACCGCCCCGCAACCCGTTCGGAGACCCGGCGCCCGCCTGCATCGGACCGAGCCGCACCCGAGGGACAGATGAACTGCAAGCCGTTCGACGCAGGCTGGTTCCGGACCTATCTGCTGCATGATCTGCTGCCGCACTGGCTCGAGGCGGCGACGACCGACGAGGGGCTGTTCCTGCCGAACCTCGACCGGCAGTGGCGGCACGTCGGCGAACCGGTCGGCACGGCCGTCTCCCAGGGGCGCATGCTCCACAACCTCGCCATCGGGTTCGACCTGACCGGCGACGAAGCCTACCGCGACGCCCTCCGGGTCGGCGCCCGCTTCCTGCTCGACGGGTTCCGCGACCCCGAGCACGGCGGCTGGTTCCACGCCGTCGGGCCCGGCGGCGCGGTCGTCGACGACCACAAGGACGCCTACGACCTCGCGTTCGTCGTTCTCGGCCTCGCCCACGCCTCCCGCGCCACCGACGAGCCCGATTTCAGGGCCGGGATGGCCGAGGCGTGGGACCTGCTCGACTCCCGGTTCCGCGACGAACACGGCGGGTTTATGCGGAAGCTCACCCGGACCTTCGAGCCGAACGAAGACCGCCGGACCCAGAACCCGACGATGCACCTCTTCGAGGCGCTGCTCGCCGCCGGCGATGTCGACCCCGCGATGCTCGACCGCGCCGAACAGGTCGGCCGGTTCGTCCTCAACCGGCTCGTCCACTGGGACGGCCAGCCCTGCCTGCCCGAGTACTTCGACCTCGATTGGGCCGAGCTGCCGCGCGAGCGCGGCGGATGCTGCATCCTCGGCCACCAGTTCGAATGGGCGTTCCTGTTCTCCTACGCGACCGAGAAGGGCCTGCCGAGCTGGTGGGTCATGCCCGCCACCGACCTGCTGCAGTTCGGGCTCCGATGCGGGCGCGACCCCGACGACGGCGGGATCCGCACCGCGGCCATGCCCGACGCGAGCATCGTGTCGCCCGACAAGGGCTGGTGGGAGCAGTGCGAGGCGGTCCGCGCCATGCTCCATCACGCCGTGCGGCACGGGCGGCCCGACCTGTGGAGGCCGTTCGACCAGACGCTCGACTTCGTGAAGACGCACTTCGTCGACACGGAGTACGGCGGCTACTACAATCGGCCGACGACCTCGCCGACCGAGACCGAGCCGACGAAGGGCGGCGGGGCGAAGGTCGACTACCACGTCGTCGGCATGTGTGCCGAGGCCGTCCGCCTGGCAGAGCAGGCCGAATGAAGGGAAAAGGGACTCGCCGATGCCGAAGAAGGGAGTCGTGAGAGTCGCCACCTGCCAGTTCCCGGTCAGCGGCGACGTTCGCCGCAACGCCCGATGGGCGCGAGAGCAGCTCACCGAGGCGGCCCGCCGCCGGGCCGACATCGTCCACTTCCCCGAATGCGCGCTCAGCGGCTATCCGGGGACCGACCTGCCGTCGCTCGACGACCTCGACTGGGACCTGCTCCGCGACGAGACCGAGTCGATCCGGCAGCTCGCCCGAGACAAGAGGGTGTGGGTCGTGCTCGGCACCTCGCACCGGCTGACCGGCGACCACAAGCCGCACAACTCGCTCTACGTGATCGACCGGCGCGGCCGGATCCGCGACCGGTTCGACAAGCGCATGTGCACGGGCGGCGACCTCAAGCATTTCTCGCCCGGCGACCATTTCGTCATGTTCTCCGTCAACGGCGTCAAGTGCGGCCTGCTCATCTGCTACGAGGTCCGCTTCCCCGAGCTCTACCGCGCCTGCCGCGACCTCGGCGTGAAGATCATCCTCCAGTCGTTCCACAACGCCCACGGCGAGAAGCGGGGGATCTGGTGGACGATCATGCGGCCGAACATGCAGTGCCGCGCCGCCACCAACAACCTCTTCATCAGCGGCAACAACTCCTCCAGGTACTACCAGCAGTGGCCGAGCGTCTTCATCACCCCCGACGGTATGATCCGCGACAGCGCCCGTATGCATCGGTCCGGCGTGCTCGTGAACACCGTCGATCTGAACAAGGAGTACTACCATACGACGCCGGCCGACCACGACCGCACCGTCGCCGGAGTCTTCAACACCGGCGAGCCGGTCGACGACCCGCGCAGCCGCGACCGCACGAGCCTGTAAAAAATGTGCCCGGCACAATTTTCAAGGAGCGTAGCGATGAAGAAGCTGCCTGTCCTTTGTCTCGTCCTGCTCGTGGCCGGTGTCGCCTCGGCGGCGGAGCTGTCCGTCCCGATCATCGTCGAGGAACCGGCGGGGCTCGCCCGAAAGGCCGAGCCGGTATCCGGCGGCGTGCCGCTCCCGCCGAAGACGTGCAAGAAGGGCCAGCCGTTCGCGCTGTTCGATGGCGACGTGGAGCTCCCGCTCCAGGTCTCGCCGCTGGTCATCGACGAGCAGGGGTACCTCCGCTGGATCCTGCTCGACTTCCAGACCGACCTGAAGCCGAACGAGACGAAGACATTCACGCTGAAGGCGGCTCGCCCGACGCCGAACAGGGAGATCACGCCGCTCAGGGTGAGTGACGGGGCCGAGGCAGTCACCGTCCACACCGGGAAGATCACGTTTCGCATCCGCAAGGACAGGCCGTTCGACCTGCTGACGTGTCCCGGGGTCGGCGAGCACAAGGCGGGCGGCGGCCGGGTCAGCTACGTCGACGGGTTCACCGGCAAGCGGTACCTGGCAGACAAGCCGGCGTCGGTGGAAATCGAGTACAACGGCCCGCTGCGCGCCACGGTCTGCGTCAAGGGTCGGTTCGTCGGCGACGATCCGAACCGGTTCCAGTATGTGGCTCGCATCACCGCGTGGGCCGGGAAGAGCGCCGTCCACGTCAAGTACGCCCTGGCCAACAGCAACCCCGACCACTACTGCTACCGGCTGGTGAAGGAGTCGTCGCTCGAGCTGCACCTCGGCCAGAAGCTGCGAAAGATTATCCTCGGCGCGAGCACGCCGATCGAGGCGAAGGCGCCCGCCGCGCTCGAACAGCACCTCTGGCCGAACACCGCGGGCTCGGGGGTGGCGATCAGCGGCGGCGAGGTCGCCTGGACGTCGAAGGGCGAGAACGACCGGGCGGAAGGCTGGATCTTCGCGAACCCGCTGGCGGCGAAGATCCTCGTCTGCGATCTCTACTTCCCCGAAGACCCCGCCCGCCGGCTCGCGGTGAAGAACCACCGCGTCGTCCTCGGCGGCGCCATCACCCGCGACCAGGGCAAGATCAAGAAGTGGAAGGACCGGCGCGGACGCGAGCGCACGACGGAGGTCGGCGCGCCCTACCGCGAGACCCGCCGCATGATCTACGACTGCTCGCACCTCACCTCGCAGTACCTGATCGATCTCGCCGCGCCCGACGACCCGGCCGAACTCTCGCGCATCTGCAAGGCCGCCCGCGAGCGCGTCTGGCTCCGCATCCCGCCCGACTACGCCCTCCACAACGGCCACTTCCCGTTCGGCAAGTTCGCCACCCAGGCCGACGAGATCGCCTGCTACAAAGCCTGGGGCTGGGAACACGACCCGAAGAACGCGCCGGACCGACCCCGCCGCGGTCGCGGCTACCCCCGCTATTACAACGGCACCAACAACCACTACACCCCCGAGGAGGACGTACTCGACCAGCTCGTCATCATGTACCTCCGCACCGGCAGCCGCGCGTACTTCACCAGCGGCCGCTCGTGGGCCAACTACTTCATGGACCGGACCGCCTGGCGGACCGACGGCTGGAAGTGGAAGGACGGAGGCGTCTGGTGGTACAGCGGCCCCAAGGGCAACCGCCCCCAGCGAGCCGAGGACCCCGTCACCGGGTTCCGAAACTACCACCACGCCCCCTGGGTCAAGCCCGACAAGGTCAAGGACCCCGTCACCTATCCGATGGCCAAGGACCTCGCCTACCTCGGCGACTGCAAGACCTGCTACTGCCACAACTGGGCGGCCGGCATCTTCGAATGGTACCTGTTGACCGGCGACCGCGACGCGCTCGAAGCCGGCGTCGACCGCGTCGAACAGGACTACGACACCCAGCGCCGGGCCAAGAACAAGATCCCCGGCAAGGCGGACAGCTTCAGCCGCGGCTTCAACCGCAGCGTCTACAACGCCCAGGCCGCGCGCATGCTTCTCCCGAACGACGAATGGGTGCGCAAGGTCAGCGACTACTTCTGGCAGGCCTACTTCCGGCGACCCACGAAGGAGCCGCGCGGGCTGGTCAACGGCGCCCGCCGCCCGAAGCAACTGCGCCCGCCCAGAAAGCCCCGCACACTCAAGAAAGGCGAGACATGGGACCGGGCCGCCGCCGAAAAGAAAAAGCTCGAAGCGTTCGTCACCAACTACGCCGGAAAACCCGGCCTCGAAGCCATGAAAAAGCACGGCGTCACGTTCGACTTCGAGACCGGCACGTTCCGCGACCCCGACGGACACGCCTGGCAGATCCTCGTCTCGCCACATACCTGGATGTTCCCGCCCCTCTCGCGCGGCGCCGAGACCTACTACCGCCTCACCGGAGACGAGGACGCCATGGACTGGGTCATCGCCTACGGCCAGGCCGCCGCCCGCATCCTCTACCAGGAACACGGCACCCTCCACTACGGCAAGATGCTCGTCGACTTCCCGAAACGCGGCGTCGCCAGGGACTACCTGTCGTGGGTCAAGACCGACAAGTACGGCACCGGCGTCAGCAGCAGCGGGTTCCTCGCACGGTTCCACCCCGACGTCTGCGCCCGCGCCTACTCCCTCTGCGGCGAACCGTTCCTCAAGCAGCGGGCACTCGACTTCTGGCGCGGCGGCAGCCACCGACGGTATAACAGCACCGAGCCGCTCCCCTTCGACAAGGTCGCCCAGTGGATCAACTTCGTCAGCGACCACGACGGCCAGGTCGACTTCGTCCTCCGCACCTTCTACATCTGGTCCCATCCCCGGGACGACCAGGACCCGCCCGAGCCGGTCAAGGACCTGAAGGTCTCGGTCAAGGGCGAC
>JAWODX010000256.1:0-4444 GCA_046483085.1 Planctomycetota bacterium | reverse complement strand
ACCGGGGCCAGCGTGCAGCAGCCGACGCACGCGACCTTCTGCACCGTGAACAGGCCCTCCGGGTCGGTGTCCTGGTCCTCCTCCTCGGGGATGTCCAGATTGCGAAACAGCGCGTCGGTCACCGCCTGGGCGCCCTTGATGTGGCAGGCGGTGCCGTGGCAGACGTTGATGAGATGTTCGCCGGCCGGCTTGAGCCGGAACTGCGAATAGAACGTCGCGACGCCGGTGACGTCGGCGGGACTGATCTCGGTGGTCTCGCAGAGGCGGCGAAGGGCGGGCTCGGGCAGGTAACGGAACTCGCGCTGGATCGCCTGGAGCAGCGGGATCAACTTGCCCCGGCTCCGGCCGATCCGCGCGATGAATCGGTCGACCACTTCGAGGTCGATCTCCTCGCCCGCGTCCGTCGTGGTGCTCGTGATGCTCATTCGGTCGGTCTCTCGATGCAGTAGAGATGCTTCTCGCCCCGGACGTAGATGCGGCCGCGGACGAACGCCGGGCTGGCCCGGACCTTCTCGCCGAGCGGCGGCGCGGCGAGCTCCTTGTATCCCGCCTTCGAGCGGCGGAAGATTCGGGCCTTCCCCAGGTTGTCGATCAGGTAGACGCGATCCCCGACGAGGGTCGGGGAGGCGGTGAACACCTCGTCGAATTCGTGGTCCCAGAGCATCTTGTTCTCCCGGACCCCGTAGCAGCTCAGGATGGTGCCGCTCAGGGCCCAGACAATGTCGCCGTCGGCGACCGGGCTGACGGTGTCCGGCATGTAGTCGCCGACCTTGAATGCGACGTGCGTCTCGGTGACGTCGCCGGTCCCGGTCGGCCGGATTCCGATGAGCGGCGTCCCGTCGTTACAGACGAAGACCAGGCCGTCGGCGTAGGTCGGCGAGGGTCCGGCGTCGACATCGATCAGGCACCTGGCCCGCCAGATCTCCTCGCCGGTGCCCGGATCGTAGGCGATGACCCACGGGTCGGCGGCGGTGACGAGCTGGGCTTTCCCGTCCACGTCGATGATGATCGGAGACGTCCACGAGTCGCGGACCGGCCGGTCATCGTTCTCCCAGGCGATGTCGCCCGATGCGCCGTCGATGCCCAGGACGCGCGAGAGGCCGTCCTCGGCCATGTTGCCCTGGTCGTACTGCACGATGAGCAGGCCCTTGTGCATGGTCAGCGAGCTGGCGTGCCCGTACCGGTTGTCGGGCAGGCCGAGGTTCCGGGTCCACACGACATCCCCGTGGTAGTCCAGGGCGGCGAGGTCGCCGTTGGCGAAGCTCGCGTAGGCGCGGGCGCCGTCGGTCGTCATGGTGGGGGCGGCGTAGCCGGTCATGTCCATCACGTTCGGCACCTTTTCCGGGCTGCCGGGCACGTCCTCGATCGGGGTCTGCCAGAGCAGCTCGCCGGTGTCGGCATCGAAGCCGTAGACCTCGCGCTTCTGCTTCGTCGCGCCCGAGAGGAAGACGCGGTCTTGCCAGACGACGGGCGAGTTCTTCCCCGGCAGGGGGACGGGGGTCTTCCAGCGGATCCCCGCGCCCGTCTTGCCGTTCCAGGTGACCGGCATGTCGGTCCAGTGGGCGACGCCGAGCCCGCCGGGGCCGCGGAACCGCGGCCAGTTTTTCGCCGGATCGCCGGCCGGGACCGTCGGGGTCGGCGTCTGTCCGTCTTGCGGATCGTCTTGTTGGGGCGGTGTGGGGATCGGCGGGGCGGGAGCTCGTCGGAACAGGCCGCCGCCGAACGCCACGGCCAGCACGACGACCGCGATCCCGGCGACCGACCAGCGTGCGAACGTCGCCGTCCGCTGCTGCGCTTCCTTGCCCGGCGGCTTTCCCTCCGGGATGCTCCGGCTCGCCCGGTACGCGCCGGCGTAGAGCAGGGCGGTGAGGAACACGGCTCCGCCGACGAGGAGCAGCCTGCCGCCGGTCTGCGCCAGCCGGACCCGTTGCTCGTGTCTCGCGCGGAGCCGGGCGTCGTACGCCCGGATCGTCTGTCGCAGCTCGTCGTCCGACTCGTTCATCTGGAGCTTCATTTTGAGGACGGCGAGCCGGCGGCGGTCGGCCAGTTCGCGCCCACCGCGGAGAATCCGCTCTTCCCGGGCACTGAGCCGCTCCTCGGCCTTCGACGGGTCCAGGTACCGGGCTTGCCTGGCGGCGATCTGGCTGGCCCGGGCCAGGAGGTCCCGCTCTTTGGCCGTCAGGGGTTCCGTCTGCTCCACCACGTTGAGTGACCGGCTGCGGGCCTCGTTGACGGCGAGGCAGGCGACCACGATGAGCGAGAAGGCGCCGGCCACGATCGCGATCCGGACCGCGGTCCGGTAGACCGTCGGGCCGAGCGCCTGCACTGTCTGCTCGGGGATGTCCTGCTTGCTCATGCGCGGTATTCCTCGGGGTCGATCTCGCCGCGCAGGCCCGCGAGCCGGAGGTGCTCGCGCGGGCAGTAGCGGAAACACCGGCCGCAGGCGACGCACTGGCCCGGCTCCGCCTCGTAGTCGGTTCGTGTGCGGCGGACCGACAGCAGCACCAGCTTCGCGCCGACGACCAGGCCGACCCAGCCGCCGAACAGAGCCGAGCCGAGCTTGAACCGGTCCAGGACGGCCGCCTCTCGGACGTAGAGCTCGCGGATCGGGCGCCGCGTCTTGCGATAGGCCTCCGCCTCGTCGGCCAGGGCCGTAGCAGTCAGGCCCTGCGACCGGCGGACCGCCCGCGCCTGCCGCACCGTGTGGTGGATGCCGGCGAGGCGATCGGTGCTCAGCCGGCCGAGCCACGCGCCGAGTGCGACGATGACCGGCACCGCGAGCAGCAGCAGGCCGAGCGTCGCCTTCCCGGTGCGGCGGTCGTGCATCGGCTCGGCCGGCGCCTGGATGGCGTTGAACGGGCAGGCGTCCTCACACAGGCGGCACTGCACGCACTCGTCCGGGCTGACCGTCGCGTGTCTGGCCGAGACTTCCGCCCCGCCGCGCAGGAGCACGCCGAGCGGGCAAAGGAACCGGCAGTACGGCCGGCCGACGAACATGGCGATGAGCAGCACCAGTCCGCTGATTATCAGCAGCGGCGCGTTCCCGCTCAGCCGGAAGACCGACACGAACGGGTCGTAGCGGCAGATGACGTACAGGGCGCCCGTCGCGGCGAGCAATACGGCGAGGCCGAGATAGATGTACGCGAACAGGCCGAGCCCGTGCTCCAGCCACCGCGGTACCTTGAGCGGCCGGACCAGCACCAGGTCCTGGATCGCCCCCAGCGGGCAGACCGACGAGCAGAACACCCGGCCGTAGAAGAGCGAGAATGCCAGCGGCAGCAGGAAGAAGAGCAGCACGGGCAGGGCGATCACGTATCCGCCGAACAGAGCCTCGCTCACGTGCTGTGTCGCGCCGATCGGGCACACGCAGCCGCCGCGTACAAATCCGAAGTACGCCAAGCAGGCGACGCCGAGGGCGAAAATCCCGGCACGCGACCGGCGCTCGATGGCCAGATAGCTCGCGGCGACCAGCGCCGCGAAGAGCAGGCCGATGTCGAGGTACTCGAGCGTCATCGATCGGGGCGTCGGGTGCTCGGTCACCGGCGGCTCGTAGTCCTCGGGCAGTTCGGGCCGCGGGACGCGCTTCTCCGGGCCCTTGATCTCGTCCGGCCGCGGCGGCGGATCGAGGGACGAGCCGATCAGCGCACCCAGGCCGATCACGGCCGCCACCAGCACGAGCTTCACCGCCGTCTTCCGGTTGATGATCACGATGTCTCGGGTTTCCTCAGGAGGTAGGGCCGGCCCGCGGGCAGGCGGACGAATGCGTTCGACGGACAGGCCTCGGCGATCGAGCACTGGCTGCAATTGAGACAGCGGTCATGGCGGACCTGCAGGTAGAACGCGCCGTTCCCGTCCTTATTGCATCCGGCCACGCAGCGCCCGCAGCCGATGCACGCCTCCTCGTCGATCGTGTACTCGTAGTCCGGCCCGCGCACGTGCCGGCGGGTGATCGCGCCCACCGGACACGTCTGGCCCTCGGCACCCGTGTTCTGGACCGAGTTGGCGTCGAAGTAGCCGAAACACAGCTCGCAGTAACCGCAGACGCCGGTCGCGTGGACGCACTTCACCGCCGACGGCGTCAGGACGCAGTTCGCCTCGCAGTTCCCGCACTGGATGCACTTGTCCGGGTTGATCTGCCAGACCATCCCGTCGGCCGAGCTCCGGGCACCGACGGCGCCGACCCCCGCGCCCAGCCCGGCCCCGAGGGTCAGCAGCGCGGCGTCTCGGACACCGGACTTGATCAGTTCGCGGCGAGTCAGCTCTTTCTTGTTTTCGTTCTCATCGGCCATTGGCCTGCCTCGCCTTCTGGCTGCGGCTCGAGCTCGGGTTCAGCGGGCAGTCGTCCTCGACGGGGCAGTTCGAACACCGGCCGGCGCGGATGCATTCGCCGTCCGACTGCTTCGAGGCGGCCGCCGCGCCGACGCCCGCAAGGAGGCCGAGGCCC
>JAWODX010000249.1:0-2784 GCA_046483085.1 Planctomycetota bacterium | reverse complement strand
GCGACGTGCCGGCTCGCCGAGGTGCGCGAGCGGGAACGGGCGGCGTCGCTGGACGCGCTCGAGGCGGCCCGGGTCCCGTACGCCGCGACGGTCACGTACCCGCCCGACTGGGCGGAGCGGTCGCGGCAGCGCCGGCGGGCCGCCGCGCAGAAGGCGGTCGCCCGGGAGGACGCCCAGGATCGGGCGGTCCGCGCGAAGCTCCGGAAGAAGGCGTCGATCGATGTCATCGAGACGCCGGTCAGCGACGTGGCGTCGTACCTCCGCCACCTGTCGGGCCTGAACTTGGTGGTCGAGAAGGAGGCGGCGGACAAGACGGTGACGCTGAAGCTGCGGGACGTGACGCTCGAGTCGATGCTCGAGTGGGTGGCGCGGCAGGCGGGGACGTCGTGGGCCGTGCGCGACGGCTGCATCCACGTCGGCCCGCCCGAGAAGGTCGTCCCGCGACCGGTGACGCGCGTGTACGACGTGTCCGACATCCTCCGGGTCCAGCAGGCCCTGACTCGCAGGTTCAGGCTGCGCGATCCGCTGGCGCCGGAGGACGATGACGACGATCGCGCGGGCCTGTTCGGCGGCGTGGAAGAGCGGGGCGAGAAGAGCCTGGAAGAGCTGGCCGGCGAGCTGACGGACTTCCTGCGGGAGGCGACGGGCCGGGGCAAGTGGGAGGACGCGGCGGCCGGCCGGCGGATGAGCATCCACCTGGGGAAGCTGGTGGTCAACGCCGAGCCGTCGGTCCAGGAACGGGTGCTCGAGCTGGTCGAGCAGGTGCGGCCGTAGGGCCGGCCTGAACCGGGGCGGGGTCAGGGCCGGTTGGTGTTGAACTGATCGGCGGCGTCCTTGAGGAACTGGCGGTCGTCGTCGGAGAGGGAGCTCATTCCCTGCTCGCTGATCTGCTTGAGGAGGCGGTCGACGCGCTCGCGGACCTCGCGGTCGGCGTGTCGGTCCCGCCGGTGGCGCTTGATCTCGTCCCGCAGCTCGTCGCGGGGCAGTCGCCAGACGCGGAAATCGCCGCTCTGCGGCGCCCGCGGCGCCGACCGGCGCGGCCCGGCGACGAGCGAGGCCCGCTTCATCATCTGCCACGAGGCGATCATCGACAGGGCGCCGAGCACGATCAGGAAGATCCGGACCCAGACCACGCCGAGCAGGATCACGCCGGCGGCGGTCACCACCCCGACCCGGCTTGCCCACAGGTCGCCGCGCCCGTAGCCGAGCTTGCCTCGCAGGAACGCGCGCAGGGCCTCGGCGCCGTCGAGCGGATGCGCGGGCACGAGGTTGAGCACGCCGAGGGCCAGGTTGATGAAGACGAACGAGCCGGCGAACGAGCCCAGGCCGGACCGCCCGGTCGCCGCGAACGCGAGCAGGCCGAGCCCCAGGTTGGTCAGCGGGCCGGCGAGCGAGAGCTTGACCTGGGCGGACGGGGCGGGCGGCATGCCGGAGAGCTCGGTGAACCCGCCCAGCGGCCAGAGGACGATGTTGTGGATCTGCGCCCCGAGGTGCCGGCCGACGAGCGCGTGGGCGAGCTCGTGGGCGACGATGGCCACGACGATGAACACGACGAGCGCCGCGCCCAGGGCCAGGCCCGGCAGGCTGCGGGATACCAGCGGCCGATAGAGGAGGAACAGCGGGAGCAGGACGAACGACCAGTGGACGCGGATCGGGATGCCGCGAATCCGGCAGATGAGAAGTGAACCGCCCACCGCCAGCTCCTCCTGTCGAGCCTCATGGAATCAAGGAAAGCAGCCAGAAGGAGAACGGGAACAGTGGGAAAGTGGAAAGGCCGTGCTCGGAGCCGCCCCGAGGGCCGTCCACGTATTTCCTCTCCAATTTCCTGCTTGCCCGTCTTCCTTTCGCTTCGGCCACTCCGTTATTCGTGCGGCATACCCGAGACCCCGGACGACGCCCCGCGAAACTCGTCGAGCGCGGGATGGTCGAGGGTCCGGGCGACGAGCCGCCACGCCTCGCGTTCCTCGGCCGACTCGACGCAGGGCCGAAAGCCGAACCGGAGATACAGGTGGACCGCCCGCGGCCGGCCCGGCGCGGTGGTGAGGAAGGCGCGGTCGTGTGAACGGGCGAGCCGGTCGAGGACGGCGGACATCAGCGGCTTCGCCAGGCCGCGTCCCTGCCAGTCGCGCAGGATGCAGATCCAATGCACGCGGCCGTAGCCGCCGCCGCGGAACGCCCGGTCGTACCAGGCGGTCCCGGTCCCGATGTCCCGGCCGCCGGGTGCGACGAGGAAGAAGCAGCGGTCGGCGAGCGCCGCGCGGTCGTCGCCGAAGTTCCGCTCGAACGTGCGGGCGGTCACGTCCTGGAGGGTATCGGCGTCCTGGTGGATGGCCACCCAGGTCTCCTCGTCGCCGGGCCGGTAGGTGCGGAGCGCGTGGCCGTCCGGCAGGTCGTACCGGGGGAAGTCGTCGAGGTCGTCGCGGGTCATGCAGATCCGGGTGTTCGGGTTCATGGCTGCTCGCTCGGGCTCCGTTCGGCTGTCGTCTGCATGGAGTATAGCGCGGCGGGGGTGGCGGCTCAACGCCGGGTGTCGTGGGCTAGTCGGAATGCATCCGGTCGGCGCGGCTGCGCCGGACGAAGGTGACGACGATGATCGCGATGCCGAGCCCGAAGCTGAGCAGGACGACGAGGAGGGTCCAGGCGACGGTGCCGAGGAGACGGCCGAGGAAGCCCCGGCCGATGGCGAAGCTCTTCTTCGAGAGAGCGCTCCGTCTGACCGATACTCGAGGAACACTCGGGTACGTCCTACCTCGGCAGATGCTTGTGCTGAGCGGCTGGAAGAAC
>JAWODX010000108.1:0-7707 GCA_046483085.1 Planctomycetota bacterium | reverse complement strand
GCCGGGGCCTGAACGCAGGCGGCGCGCCCCCGCAGCCGCCTCCCACCACCCGCTGGTAGAGGCTGCCCCCCCACACATCCACATTCTCGGCCATCTTTCCCTCCTTCGTTCAGTCCGCGTCGTCGGCGACGTCACCGAGACGCACCGTTTCCGTCCTATGATATCCGAGCTCCACGCTCAGGACGCGCGCGTTGCCGTTGTCCGTGATGAACGCCCGCCGGTCGGTGTGCACCGCCACGTAGGCGCCGTGGCAGAGCGCGACCTCGCCGCCGCCGATCGACCGCGGATGCGGCGGCCCGCCCTCCCGGACGAGCGGCATCCCGTCGTCCACATTCCCGTACGTGCCAAACCGGCAGATCAGGTTCCCGTTCCCGTCGATCACGGCGACGCTGTACCGGTCGGTCTCGGGCGCGAAGGCGCGGCGGAAGTAATCGAGATCGAACTGGCAGTTCCAGCAGTCGCAGCCGATCCCCCGGTTCTTCCCGCCCCAGCCGAGCCCGCCGAACAGCCACGCGGCGCCCTCCACCCAGGCGCGCCCGTGCCCCGCGTTCGCCAGGTCCGGCGGCCGGTCCGGGCGGCGCTCCTTCGACAGCGGAATCGGGGTGTTCCGGGTGCTGTAGACCAGGCCCGTCTTCGGGGCGAACTTGATGAGCGTCCCGGCCATGTCGTTGAAGTATCGCCTCCCGTCGAGGATCCGCGCGGCGGTGTCGAGCACGTACAGGTGGGCGTCCCGGTCGATCTCGACGCCGTGGGTGATCCCGATGCCGGGCACGGCGTCCTCGTAGATGACCTTGCCGTGCTCGTCCCAGACGTGGACGACCGGGTGCTTGCCGCCGAGCAGACGGCCGGGGTAGACGCGCGGCAGATACGCGTCCCCGGCGCCGACGGCGGCCGTCTTCTCGTCCTTTCGGCTCTCGATCTGCTTGCTCTGCATGTACGTGGCCACCACAAGGTGCCCGCGGGGCGAGACGCCCATGCCGCCCATGTGCCAGTTGATCCCCGCCACCGTCGGCAGGGCCGACAGGAGCGTCGGCCGCTTGTTCATGAACCCCGTCTTCCGTCTCTCGCCGTAGTCCCACGGCACCTCCCGCCAGGTCCTGGGATCGAACCGGCCGACGGCGCTCATCCCGCGGAGATACGCCCGCCCGTCCAGGTCGAACGCCATGTCCTCGGCGTCGACCGGCAGCCTGACGACGCGGCCCTCCCCCGTCTCGGGGTCGAGCCGCACAGCGTACGGGAACGCCTTCGCCGCACCGGTCCCGTGATCCGGCTGGCTCATGCACGCCACGTAGAGCGCCCCGGTGACCGGGTTCACGTAGAGCCGCGAACGGGCCCGGAACTCCAGCGACCCGAGCCGCCGCTTCGGCTCTCTCCCCAGCTCGCGCATCAGGACCAGCTTGCGCCCACGCCACTCGTACAGCCGGAGGCACGCCTTCTCGTACGGCTCGTTCCGGGACTTCGGCGGGCCCCACGCCGTGACCCAGACCCTCGCCGGGTCCGCGTACGTGTCGACCTTCGCGCTGTATTCGAATCCGTCGCCGCCGTGATGCACGTAGTACCGCTCCAGCTTCAGCGGCGCCGACTCGATCAGCCGGGGGTTCTCGAACGGACCGTACCGGCTCACCTTCGAGGCGATCTTCGGGACCGGCCGGCGCTGCTTCTTCAGCCGCCCTTCCCACGAGCGGAGCTGGTTGTTCACCAGCTTCCACGAGGCCACGTACAGCTCGCCGGTCCTCCGATCGACCGTCAGTTCCACCGGCTTCTTCACCGGGATATTTTTCAGGTGCTCACCCCCTGGCGAGAAGACCTGCACCCGGTCGTTCATGTAATCGCCGACATACACCCGGCCGTTCGCGTCGCAGGCGACGGACGTGGCGTAGCGGAACTCGCCGTCCCCGGCCCCCGAATCGCCCTTCTTCAGGCTGCCCGCGAACCGCTTCATCTCCCCGCCGCCCTCGTACGGCAGCCGGGTGACGCCGTGGAGCCCGTCGATGATCCACTTGTGGTCCCAACGGTAACCGGCCAGATACAGCCACCGGCCGTCGGGGCTGAACGCGGAGCTGCGCGGCGCAATGGGCCGCACGCCGCCCCGAAAGCTGTGGACCCGTCGAAGTTTCACGGGGATCGTGGTCTCCGGCCCGCCGATCGGCAGCCCCCCGGTCGTCCCGTCGGTCGCCAGGCGGTTCAGCTTCAGGTACGCCAGCGCGATCCGGCCCCGGTGCACGGCCATCGTCCGTGCGGCGTGACCGCCCATGCTCGGGTGATAGTACGGGACGCCGATGGTCGACTCGTACCGCTTGAGCTTCGGCCGCCACGTGATCGCGTGGTGGCTGTTCGTGCCCGAGCTGAGGAACGTGGTCTGCGGGAAGTTGTGCTTGACCGGGAGCCGCTCGCCGTCCTGCGGCCACGCATGCCAGTGGAGCCCCTCCGCCTTGCCGATCGCGTCGGCGGGGAAGGGATAGACCGTGCGGACATAGTTCCCGTCGTGGTCGTACAGCCGCACGTGGTTGAAGCCGGCCCCTTCGTAGACGTACACCCCCTCGGGCGTCGGGCAGACGGCCGGCGGCTCCGCCGAGACCCGGCGGCCCGGCGCCCAGAACAACGTCCGCTCGAACCGCGGCTTCAGCCCGAGGGAAACCCGGACCCTCAGCCGCCTCTTGTCGTCGACGTACCGCCCCTGCTCGTCCTTCCCGTCCCAAACGATTACCTGCTCGAGCGAGTTCTTCCGGAACGGTTCCGGCGCGTTCGGCCCCAGCACGCCACAGGCGAGGTACCGAACGATCCGCGGCCACCGCCCCGAACTCGCCGAAGGGTCCTCGATCGCCACCGTCACGTCGCAGAACGCCCTGGCCTTGAACCGGATGGTGACGCGGTCGCCCCGGCGCGTGACCGTCGGCTTCTCGGCGAACTCGAACGGGCCGGTCCGCTTGACGCGGAACTCTTCGAGGTCGGAAGCGCGCACAAGCTGGACCGGGATCGAGGCGACGACAAGAAGACAGACAACAAGCGCCGGCCGGCCCGCTTGCCCTGGATGCCGCGGCATGATGATCATGGGCTTCCCTGTTCCGGGCGTGATTATCGCGCGAATCGCTCGCCACGGCAAGGACTCGACACGGACCTGAGAGGGCGGTGGCCCCGGGGGGCCGGAGCTCATATCAACGGGTTGATGACGATCCCGGTGGGGAACTTGGGGTAGAAGAACGTGGACTTCGGCGGCATCGTCCCGCCGGCGAGCGCGATCGCCTGCACCTCGTCGATCCGCGTCGGGTTCACCAGCGCCGCCAGCCGGGCCTTCCCCGAGGCCGCCGCCGACACACAGTCCTCCGCGCTCTGCACGTAGTCGACCGGGCCCTCCTTCTTCCACGCGTCCGGGCCCAGCCCGATCAGTTCGCCGAACAGCTCGTGGTGCAGGATGTGCGTATCCAGCGTCTGCGCCCGGCCGGTCGCGCCGCGCTTGCCCGCCGTCCGGACGAGGACCCGTGCGCCCCGGTTCGTCACGATCCCGAACGCGTGGCGATCGGCGACCTGCGAAAGCCGGTCCAGGATGGCCGGAGCGTCCGCCGGGACCTCCTCGACCTGGTACATCGGCTCCGCCCGCCGGAAGAAGTCCGCCGGCGAAAACCCCTTCACGTTCCGGATCAGCCGATGCGTCGGCCGGATCACCAGCCCCGGGTCGTCCATCGACACCAGCGCCACCGCCACGAAATCGTGCGCCTTGTCCAGCTCCAGAAGGCCCCCCCTCAGCCGCATCTCATCCCGATAGGCGACCGCCGTCTCGTACCGGTGGTGCCCGTCGGCCACGACGATCCGCTGCTCCGACAGCGCCTCGACCAGGTCCCCGATCAGCCCCCGGTGATAGACAGGCCGAACGAGATTGCGAACGCCGTCGATCCCTGCCCCCTCGGCCACCGGCTCCAGCTCGCCCATCCGCTCGATGACGCGCCCCGCCCGGCCGTCGTCCGGGTAGAGCCCGAACACCTGGCTCATGTTCATCCGGGTCGCTTTCATCAGCGCCAGGCGATCGGCCTTCGGGCCGGGCATGGTCTGTTCGTGGGGGAAGACGCAGCCCTTGCCGAACGCCTCGATCCGGAGTCGCGCGATGAAGGGGCGGGGGACGTGCCGCCGGCCGGCCACCTCGAATTCCTGGTCCAGCAGATACACGGCGGCGACCCGGTCCTGGACGAGCGTCTCGTCGCCCAGCCACTGATCGAGCAGCGCCGCCGATCCCGCGTACCGCTCTGCGCCCTTCTTGCGCGATTTGTACCGCTCGCCGATGATCAGCCGAACGACGTTCCGAGGGGACGACTCGATGAGCCGGGCGTGCTCCTGGCGCGAGATCACGTCGTAGGGCGGAGCCAGCACCGGCGAGAGGTCCGAGTACCGGCCCTCGTTGTACCGGATGCCGCGAAACGGACGGATGTCAGCCAAGCCAGACTCCACACCATCGACCGCGCGAGAGAACGGGGGCGACGCGATCGCGCCGCCCCCATCCATAGCAGCCCGGACGTTGGAGGCAATAAGCCGGGTTCTGTCTCCCGCCCCGACAAGATGGGGACGGGCCGGCGATCATTCATCTGGGATGGACGTTGCCGCCCACCTCGAGCGACCTACCCGGGAATCGAACGGGGGGATCCCCCTCTTCCCATATTTGGCCTTGCTCCCGGCGGGGTTTGGCGAGCCGACGCGTCACCGCGCCGCTGGTGGGCTCTTACCCCACCCTTTCACCCTTACCCCTTCGGCCGCGCCCGCCGAAGCGGGCCGACGGACTTCGGGGCGGTCTCCTTTCTGTGCCACTTTCCCGGGGCTTGCGCCCGGTGGGCGTTACCCACCGCCGTGATCCCTGGAGCCCGGACTTTCCTCCCGCGCCACGCGCGCGAGCGATCGCCTTGCCCCCAACGCCTGGTTGTCAAGGATCGACCCATGTAGTCTACCCCCAGCGCCCGCGCCCGTCAAGACACGCCGCCCGCGACGCCGGCGGCGATCGGGTGCATCAGCGGATGATCGCGTCAGCTTGTGGGGGACATGACCGGAACGCGAAGCCGCTCCGGATCCTGTCTCCCGACCGGAGGCTCCGGCCGCCGTCACTCGGCACCGTGCCGCTCCAGCAGTTCACGCACCGACTCTCCTGCGGCGAATCGCAGCGGGGTCCGGCCGCGGTTGTCCTTCGCATTCACGCCGGCACCCCGGTTGATAAGCAGCTCGACGACCCGCTCGCCGCCGCGGGCCGCGGCGAGATGGAGCGCGGTCCAGCCGCGCTCCGATGTGGCCCCCACCTCCGCACCCCCGTCGAGCAAGAGCTCGGTCATCGCGCGGTCGCCCGCGCGAACCGCCTTGTGCAGGGGCCTCTCCTTGAACCGGTCGGCGGCGTTCGGGTCGGCGCCCTTCTCCAGAAGCAGGGCCGCGACGCCGTGCCGGCTCTTGCTGACCGCTACGTGCAGCGGCGTCTGCGCCGAGTCGTTCGTCGCCTCCACCCCCGCCCCGTGCTCGACCAGGAACACGGCGACCTCCCCGCTTCCCCGGTCGGCCGCCGCGTGCAGCGGTGTGTTCCCGCCGCGGTCCGCCTCGGAAATGCTCGCGTTCCGGTCCAGCAGCAAGCGGGCGACCTGGGCGCTCGGGGCATGATGGAGCGGCGTGGTGCCGGCGAGGTCGACGGCGTCGACGTCGGCCCCGGCGTCGAGGAGCACGCGCACCAGCGGCTCCGCGTCCGAGCGGGCCGCGAAATGGAGCGGCGAGTAGCCGGGGAACTCGCCCTGGACGTGGCGGGCATTCGCGTTCGCGCCGTGCCCCAGCAGCAATTCCGCCGCCGCCCGCCGCCCCATCGCCGCCGCCATGTGCAGGGGCGTCCCATCTCGCTTCGACATCGGGTCCGGCCGCGCGCCGCGGGCAAAGAGCAGTTCCATGATACGGACGCGGCCCCACCGTGCGGCGGCGTGGAGAGGCGTCCGCCCGGGCCGATCCGCCTGGTTCGGATCGGCGCCGGCGTCGAGCAACAGCCGGACGCCGTGGGCCCAGCCGCGCCAGGCGGCCGTGTACAGCGGCGTCACGCCCTCGTGGGTCCGGACGTTCGGCGACGCGCGGCGGGCCAGCAAGAGCTCGGCCATGGCTCGGTCCTGCGTGGTCGCCATCAGTCGATGCAGCGGCGCCCACCCGTAGCCGTCCTGGGCGTTGGGCCAGGCGCCGCGATCGAGGAGGAGCCGGGCGGCGTCCGTCTGGCGGCCGACGACGGCGGCAAACAGCGCCGTGTGCCCCTCGTGCCCCCGGGCGTTCGGCGACAGGCCGCCGTCGAGGAGCCGGCGCATCGGATCGAGTTTCCCGGCCTGTGCCGACTCGAAGAGCTCGGCCGTCTCCTGCTGGTACCGTTCGATCAGGGTCATCACGTCCCGGTGCCCGGCGTCCTCGGCCAGCTTGTACGGCGTCCGCCCCCGCGCGTCCCCGAGGTACGGATCGGCGCCGGCCGAGAGGAGCAGTTGCACGATCGCCGCGTCCCCCTGGCCCGCGGCCCGGTGCAGCGGCGTCGCGTCCGTCCCGTCCCGGACGTCCACCCGCACCCGCTGCCGCAGCAGGAGCCGGAGCGCGGCCTCGTCGCCGGTCGCAACGACCGCGTGCAGGTCGGGCCGGGGCCCCGGCGCCTGTTCTTCGGCGGCCGGCGCCGATCCATCCTTCGGAGCGTCGGAACCCTGCTCTGCGCATCCCGACAGGGCCAGAGCCGCGGCGAGCGCGAGGACAGCCCCGCTGTGCCCGCACGTCCGGATGGCGCCGGCCCGGTTCATTCCTTCGCTCCGTGCTCCCGCAGCACCGCCTTCACGAGTCCGTTTGCGGCGACGGCCAGGGGCGTTCCCCCCGCCTTGTTCTTGCTGTGGACGTCGGCCCCGTTCTTGATGAGGAGCTCGGCGACGGCCGCCCGGCCGGCCGCCGCCGCCGTGTGCAGCGGCGTCTCGCCGTAGAGGCCCGCCGCCTTCACGTCCGCGCCCTTCTCCAGCAGCAGCCGGGCGACGTCGGCCTGCCCGCGCTCCGCCGCGACGTGGAGCGGCGTCCACTCGTTCGCCGCGGCGGCGTCCACGGTCGCTCCCTTGTCGAGCAGCACCCGGGCCGCTTCGACCTGGCCCGATCGCGCCGCCTTGTGGAGCGGTGTCTCCCCGTCGAGCATCGTGGCGTTGACGTCGACGCCCTTCGCGACGATCAGCCGGACGAGGTCGGGATCCCCCTGGCTGGCGGCGAGGTGGAGCGGGGTCTCGTTGTCATTCGTCGTGGACTCGAGGCTCCCGCCGTTCTGCAGCAGGAGCTCGAGGAGCTCTTTCGCGCCGTACGCGGCGGCCGCGTGGACGGGGGTCTGCCCGCGGGCGTCCGATGCGTTCGCGTCCGCGCCCTTGTCCAGCAGGAGCCGGGCGATCTCGGTATGCCCCTTCGACACGGCCGCGAGCAGCGCCGTGTTCCCAGCCAGGTCCTTCGCCTTGACGTCCGCCCCGTGCTTCACCAGGAGCTGGACGACGGCGGAGCGGCCCGCTTCGGCGGCGACGTGGAGCGGCGTCGCGCCCTCCGCGCCCGCTGCATTGACGTCGGCGCCCTTGCTCAGCAGGAGCGCGACCATCGGCTCGCTGCCCTCGCGCGCGGCGAGGCGATGCAGCGCCCCGTCGGTGTGCTCCTCGGTGGGGTCGGGCGGCGCGCCCTTGTCGAGCAGGAGGGTGACGAGCTCCTCCCTGCCCTGCA
>JAWODX010000057.1:0-6325 GCA_046483085.1 Planctomycetota bacterium | reverse complement strand
AGGCTGCGGAGCACGTTGTTCAGCTCCTGCGGCCAATACCGGCGGCGCCGGAAGACCCACAGGTCGAGGATGTCGCCCACCAGGTAGAGGTACCGGCAGCGGACCCGGCGGATGAAGCGGAGCAGGTGTTCGAGCTGGCAGCCCCGCGAGCAGAGGTGCGTGTCCGAGATCCAGACGGCGTTGTAGTGCGCATCCATTGTGTGCCTCCTTCGGTCACACGTATTCTATGCGGTTCGCTCTGCGGGATTATTAGCGTTGTGTTTGAAACGTGGCAGGTTCATGCGCGGCAGGAACGCCGCAGAAGCGCCGCGGCCGGGACCGAGGGCGCCGGGCTCCCGCAGCCGGCCGCACCGCGGCGCGGGCCGCACGTCAGCGAGCCCGTCCGTCACGACTCCGCGCCGGGCGTCTCGTACTCGCCCGGCCGTTCGGCGGCCCGACCGGAGACGGGCAGCTCGATCGGGACGCCGTGCTCCTGGACATACGCCGCGAAGCTCCCCCGCCGCGGGTGTTCGAGCTCGTCCGCTGGGAAGAAGTGCAGTTCAACATCCGACGCCAGTTCCATCTGGATGTCTGTGGCCGTGTCGACGCGTTCCACGAAGTCCCACGTTTCGACTCCGGGCACGAAAAGCGCGATGTCGAGGTCGCTGTCTTGGTCTGCTGTGCCGTTCACCTGTGATCCGAACAGGAAGGCGGCGGACACATCCACTTGTCGTGCGGCGACCGAGACCACCTGTTTGGCCCGGTCCATCACTACAGGAGGGTGAGCAGCCATTCGTGTGTCTCCTCCGTTTGGCGCAGCACGTTCTCCGCGGTGTGTCTGTCGGGGTACTGGTGGACATGTGCGGTCCGAGCCGGGTACCGGCACTCAACGCAGGCGACGGTCAGCCACAGAAAAAAGCGAGCCCGGTCGGGGCTCAGCTTGAGTTGCGCCGTCTCCGCCAGACACGGCAGGTTGTGGCGGTTGGGCGGGTTCTCGCCGGAGCGTCGGACGATCAGCCCCTTCAAGGCCTTCTCGATGGCCTGCTGGGAGCAGAAGATGACGTATAGATCGTAGCCGGCATCCAGCATGGCGCGGGCGGCCGACAGGTCATACCGCGCCCGCTCGATCCACTCGTCCGTCGGCGCCCCGGATTCGCCCGACGATCCCGCGTGCTGCCTCCATTACAGGCGCACTTTGATTATAGGGCCGGTGAACCGATTTCACAAGGAGCGGCCGGCGCGCGTGGCCGGCTTACGGGCCGACCTGGTAAATGGCAGGCCGGGAACTGGGCGGTGGCACCGGCTTGCCTGCCTCGCGAGCGGCCTCGATCCAGGCGGCCTTGGCCTTCTTGACCTCGGCCAAAGCCTGTTCGGGCGTCTGGCCGAAAGCGGAGCAGGCATCAAGGTCGGGGATGTCCGCGATGTATCCCCCGTCCTCGTCGCTGTAGAAGATGTTGATGTGGTGGTCGGTCATCCTCAATCCGCCAGCTTCTTCTCGAGGTACCCCGCGATCTGATCGAGCGGGACGCGGTCCTGCTCCATGGTGTCGCGGTGGCGGATCGTCGCCTTCCGGTCGTCGATGCTGTCGAAGTCGACGGTCACGCAGAAGGGGGTCCCGATCTCGTCGTGGCGGCGGTATCGTTTCCCGATGGAGCCGGTAGCGTCGTGCATGGCCGGCCAGCGGGTGCGGAGATCGTCGAACAGCGGCTCGCTGATCGCCAGCAGCTTGTCCTTTTTCGAGAGCGGGAAGACGGCGACCTTGCACGGAGCGACGTCGGTCTTGAGCCCGAGCACGACGCGCGTCTCCCCCCGCACCTCTTCCTCGCGGTACGTGTCGCAGAGGATCGCCAGCACGGCGCGGTTCACCCCGAACGACGGCTCGACCACGTACGGGATGAACTTCTCGTGGGTCATCGGGTCCTGGTATTCCAGCGACTGTCCGGACGCCTGCTGGTGCTGGGTGAGGTCGAAGTCGGTCCGCGAGGCCGTCCCCTGGATTTCGCCCCACCTCTCCCACGGGAAGTAGTATTCCAGGTCGGCGGTCCGGTTCGAGTAGTGGCTGAGCTCTTCCTTCGAGTGCTCGCGCCACCGCATCTTCTCTTCGCTCAGCCCGAGCCGGCGATAGTACTCCCACGTCTGTTCCTGCCAGTGTTCGAACCACTTCATCTCGGTGCCCGGCTCGACGAAGTACTCGATCTCCATCTGCTCGAACTCGCGGGTCCGGAAGATGAAGTTCCCGGTCGTGATCTCGTTGCGGAAGGCCTTGCCGATCTGGGCGATCCCGAAGGGGACGCGCATGCGCATCGACTGCTGCACGAGGGCGAAGTTATAGAAGATCCCCTGGGCGGTCTCGGGGCGGAGATAGGCGGCCGACGCCTCGTCCTCGACGGGGCCGACGTGGGTCTTGAACATCATCTGGAAGCGGCGCGCCCCGCCCAGCTCGCCGCCGCAGTTCGGGCAGCGGATCTCGTTCTGCTCGATGAGCCGGCTGATCTCCTCCAGCGGATGCCCGGCCACGTCCCGCCCGGTCTCCTCCTCGACCAGCTTGTCGCCGGGGAAGCGGCCGTGGCATTGGGCGCACTCGACGAGCGGGTCGCTGAAGCTGGCCAGGTGGCCCGACGCTTCCCACACCTTCGGGCTGGTGATGATGGCGGTGTCCAGGCCGACCATGTCGTGGCGGTCGCGGACGAACTGGTTCCACCACAGCTCGCGGACGTGTCGGCAGATCTCGACCCCCAGGGGGCCCCAGTCCCACTGGTTCGCGAATCCCTGGTAGATCTCGGACCCCTGGAAGATGATCCCACGCCGCTTGCACAGCGACCTCAGCTTCTTCAGGGCGGCCGGCTCGGTGTCGGCAGGCATTCGCTACTTCCTTCTCTTCTGGTATTTCCACAGGGCACGGAGCCGCCGGACCTTCAGCACGAAGACGACGACCATCACCGCGCCCGCCGCGTACATCAGGACGTCCGCGTACAGCGCGTCCCGCGCGTAGATCTTCGGGATGAGCGCCAGGATCGCCAGGATGATGGCGACCGGCTCCCAGACGGGCGTCCGCGGCGGCTGGCCTTGCTCATCTGGTTGGCTCATAGTCGGCCCTCGTGGAATCGCGGGCGATTATATCGGCTGGCCCGCGCCCTTTCAACCGGGCCGGCTTTCCGTCAAAGCTCGTGCTTGACCACCTTGCCGGAGGGCGTGCGGGGGAGGGCGTCGCGGAATTCGACGATCTGTGGGACGGCGTAGCCCGCGAGCTTGTCGTTACAGAACCGCTTCACGTCGAGCTCGGTCAGCGCGGCCTCGGGCTCGGGGACGATCACCGCCTTGACCAGCTCGCCCATGGCCTCGCGGATGCCCGTCGCCGGCGCCGCGACGACCGCGACGTCGGCCACCCCGGGCATCCGGTGAATGACCTGCTCGACCTCGGTGGCGTAGACGTTCTCGCCGCCGACGATGATCATGTCCTTCTCGCGGCCCTTCAGGTACACGTACCCGTCGTCGTCGACGGTGGCCAGGTCCCCGGTGCGGAACCACTCGCCGGCCGTCGACGCCTCCATCAGCCCCGGCCGGTTCCAGTAGTCGCGGACCACGTTGCTCCGGTGAAAGCAGAGCTCGCCGACGTCGCCGGCCGCGACGTCGTTGCCGTCCTCGTCCACGATCCGCTGCCGGATCCCGGGCAGCGGCTTTCCGATGGAGTCCGGCCGGCTGTCTGCCTCGGCATCGGGCAGGACGTGGGTCATGGCGATGGTCTCGGTCAGCCCGAAGAAATTGTGCAGCCTGGCCCATGGGAACTTCTCGCGCAGCTTCGCGATCGTGTCCCCGGGCATCCGGGCGCCCGCGTATGCGAGGAGCCGGAGACTCCGGAGGTCCCGGTCGCCGAGGTCGGGCCGCGACGCCAGGAAGTGGAACATGGTGGGGACGCTGAACAGTGTGGTGCACCGGTGGGCCTCGACCAGGTCGAGGATGTCGTTCAGGTCGGGGGCCGGGGCGATGACGACGCTGCTGCCCAGCCAGGCCGAGACGGGCAGGAGCGTGTACAGCGCGGTGCAGTGGAACATGGGCGCGACGAGCAGGTGGACGTCGTCGCCGGACAGATCGTGTGCCCGGCGGGCGACGTCGATGTTGAACAGCAGGTCGCCGTGGCGGACCATCGCCCCCTTCGGCTTCCCCGTCGTGCCCGACGTGTGCGTGATGAGGACGAGGTCGTCGGGGCCGAGGTCCCCGGCCGGCTCGGCCGCGCCGTCGTGCGCCGTGAGCTCGGCGAACGGGACGACGCCCTCGGCGTCGATCTCCACGCCGGCGACCGGGGCGGGGGAATCGAGCCCCTCGAGCGAGGGCCAGAGCTCGTCGTGGGTAAGCAGGAGCTTCGCATCGACGTCCTCGGCCACGCCGACCATGTCCCGGCCGAGCAGGCGGGTGTTGATGGGCACGACGACGATGCCCCTGCGCACCGCCGCCCAGTAGGCGAGGTAGAACTCGATGCAGTTGGGCATGGCGACCGCGATGAACTGGCCGCGTTCGAGCGCGAACCGGTCGACGAACGCCGCCGAGAGCCGCTCGGTGAGCGCGTGGAGCTCGGGGTACGTGTACGTTCGGCCGTCGTAGACGGCGCCGGCGGCGTCGCCGTGCCGCTCCGGCGCAGTCTCCCAGAGCTCGGCGATGTGGCGGAATGGGGCGGCGTGGCCGTCTGTCATCGTCCTGTCAGGGGCGGCAATGGCTGCTTCCTGCTCCGAGGGGCGCAGCGGGGCGGCGCCCCTCTTACTCAGCGGGTACGGCCGGGGCGGGCGCCTCTTCCATCATCTCCATCTGTTTTCGCATCTTCTCTTCCATCTTCTTCTTCATCACCTGGGTGAATGCGGCGATAGGCTGGACCGGGACGTCGGCGGAGATGATGAGGCGGTTCCCCTCGATGCGGACGGCGCCCGTGATCGGTTCCTCCTCGGCGGGGAGCTCCTCGCGCGTGGGCATGAGGTTCATCTCGGCGGCCTCTTTGCCCGCTTGCTGCATCATCTTGTTCATCGCGTCCAGATACCCGAAGAGCGAGACGTGCCACAGGGCGAGCGACCGCTGCGGGTGCTTGTCCAGCGCGGCACGATACTCGGCCGAGCTGCCGATCCCGTCGGCCCCGCCCGTCTTGATCAGGTCGATCATCGCGTTCATCGGCTCGGGGCCGGCGCTGACGTCGGCGGTCACCATGGCCCGCTTAGGATAGACGAACTCGGTGACGAAGGCGTCCCGATTCTGCAGGCCTCTCTTGAGAGCTTCCGGGAGCTCCCGCTTGGCCTCGGCCGGCAGGGGCAGTGCCGCCGCCAGCTTCTCGGCGTCGATCTTCACGCCGACCTTGTCGACGGGGATATTCTTGTACTTGCGATGGGCCGGAGTGAACGTGATCGTCAGCCCGTATTTCTGACACAGGTCGCCGAGGGCGCCGTGCTGCGCCAGCTCGAGGGCCTCCTTCACCCGGGCACGGGTGGCCTCGGGGCCCTTGGTCGCGTGCACGGACACCGCCGCAAACCCCTTGTCGGTGGGCACCATCGCCTGCGCGTTGGCGCCCGTCATCGCGCCGTACAGCCCCTTGAGCTTCTGGTGGATCTGCGTCTTCTCCGCCTCCGCCAGCCCGGCGATGTCGCACGCCCCCCCCACGACCCCGAGCACCATGCCGAAGAAGCTCTCCGGATCATACGACGAGACGGACGTGGCGATCGCGTTCTTGGGCAGCAGCTTCGTCAGCGCCTTTCTCGCGGCGATGTTGTTCTTCGACAGGAACTGCGCGGCGTCGGTCCCGGCGACCGCTTCCATGGCCAGGTTGGCCTTGATCCGGTCCTTCCCGAATGTGAGCCCGAGCTCGGCCAGGCCGGCCTGCTTCTGAGTCCCCTGGATGAGCAGGGCCGCGTGATCGAGCGCCCGCAGGCCCATCTGCTACTCCTGTTCGCCGAATGAGCGACGTCGCGGAGAATGCCGCCCCCGCCGCCGAGGGGGCCCGCGCCCCGGTCCTCGGCCTCGCCAAGGCGTCGACCGGGTTCTGGTGCGCGCTGCCCTTGCTGCTGCTGCTCGGCCTCGGCTTCCTCGCGCCGCTGGCGTTGGTGGTGCTCTACAGCTTCATGCCGCGCGGCAGCTTCAGCCCGTTCGGCAGCCCGACGCTCGAGAACTACGTCGCCATCGTCGAGCAGAACTTCCACATCTCCTTCGCCTGGTCGCTGTGGCTGGCGCTGGTCTCGACGGCGATCCTGCTTGTCGTCGCCTATCCGCTGGCGCTCGCCATCACGCGCGCGGCGCCGCGGCGGGCGCTGGTGCTGACGGCGCTGGTGGTCGCGCCGCTGTTCGTGGCGGAGAACATCCGGCTGCAGGGCTG
>JAWODX010000026.1:0-2966 GCA_046483085.1 Planctomycetota bacterium | reverse complement strand
GCGACGGGGACGCTGCCCACTGCGTCGGCCCAGGCCTTCTGGCCACCGAGCTCGGCAACCAGATCCCTTGCCGCACCCGCGGAGCGGGTGTCGTTCCACAGCAGGGCCGGACGGACCACCTCGCCGTCCTCGTCGAGGCAGACCATGCCGTGCTGCTGCGCCCCGACCGAGATCGCCGCCACGTCATCGAGACCGCCGGCGGCGTCGATCGCGACCTGCAGGGCCGACCACCAGTGGGCAGGCTCGATCTCGCTTCCGTCCGGATGCGGCGCTCGACCGGAGCGGACCAGCTCGCCGGTCGAGGCATCGCGGATCACGACCTTGCAGGACTGGGTCGACGAATCGATCCCGGCGACGAGGGCCATCAGCGAGCTCCGAACTCTCACGCGAGCGAGGGAAGACGCCGTCACTCATCGCAGGGACCGCGTCCACCCTCCACGCTAGTGGTGACCTTCCGATCCCGGTGGCGGAAGAAACGCCTCAGACGAGGCTTTCGGGCACTCGAACACCTGGAGACCTGGCGGCTCCGCGGCACCGCCATGGAGCCGTCGAGAACGGATACATCCCGAGCGTCGACGCCCCCCATTCGGTCAACGTTGTCATAGGCTCCGCGCATCCGACCTCCGGGGTTCCCATATGAGCATCTCCTACCGTCTCAACCGGCTCTTCCACCCCGACTCCGGACGCTGCCTCGACGTCGCCGTCGACCACGGCTTCTTCGGCGAGCTCGGGTTCCTCACGGGCATCGAGCACCTGCCGACCGCCATCACGACCCTGGTCGACGCGGCCCCGGATGCGATCCAACTCACCGTCGGACAGGCGCCGCTCCTCCAGCGTCTTCCCGGAAGGGCAAAGCCCGCCCTGGTGCTGCGCACCGACGTGGCGAACGTCTACGGGGACGACCTCCCGGATCGGCTCTTCAGCCGGATGATCGCCGACCCGGTGGAGCAGGCGCTCCGGCTGGATGCCACCTGCGTGGTCGTCAACCTCTTCGATCTGCACGGTCGATCGGACGTCCGTGAGGCCTGTATCGACAACATCCTGGAACTCAAGCCGGCGACCGAGCGGGTGGGTATGCCCCTGATGGTCGAGCCGCTCGTCATGGGCCCCTCGGACCGTGGCGGCTACAGCTCGGACACCAACGCAGATCGCATCGTTCCCTTGGTCCGCCAAGCGGTCGAGCTCGGGGCCGACATCATCAAGTGCGACCCGACCACCGACCCGACGGATGTGGCGCGCGTCGTCGAGACCGCCGGCGACATCCCGGTCCTCATCCGAGGCGGCGGACGGGTCGAGGATCGTGAGCTCCTCATGCGGACCAGAGGGGTCCTCGACGCTGGGGCACGCGGCATCGTCTACGGCCGCAACATCATCCAGCACGCGGACCCGGCCGGGATGACTCGTGCGCTCATGAGCGTCCTGCACGGGGGCGCGACGGTCGACGAGGCGGTCGCGATGGTCGGAAAGACAGAGGAATGAGCATCCAGGACCCGATCGGGATCGGCATCATCGGCGGCGGGTTGATGGGACGAGAGGCGTTCGCCGCCTTCGGGCGCTGGGCCGCCTTGACCGATCATCCTGTCCGCCCGCGACTGGTCGCTGTCGCCGACCCCTCGCCCGACGCGCGCCGCTGGTTCGCCGACCAGGGCGTCGACACCTTGGCCGACCACGGCGAACTGCTGGCTCGTGACGACGTCGACGTCGTCTACGCCGCTGTCCCCCACGACCTCCACGAGCGCATCTATCTCGACGTGCTCGACGCCGGCAAGGACCTGTTCGCGGAGAAGCCCTTCGGGATCGACCACGCGGCGGCCGAGCGGATCGTCGCCGCGGTGGAGCGGACGGGTCTGTTCGTCCGCTGCTCGAGCGAGTTCCCGTTCTTCCCGGGCGCGCAACTCGCCATCGACCATGTGCTCTCGGGTGCGATCGGCCCGATCATCGAGGTCCGGTCCTCGTTCCTGCACTCGAGCGATCTGTCGCGCTCCAAGCCGATCAACTGGAAGCGGCAACGCAGCCGGTGCGGAGAGATCGGGGTCCTCGCTGACCTCGGGATGCACGCGGCCCACGTCCCACTGCGCCTCGGCTGGAAGCCGCGGTCGGTCCGGGCGATCCTCCAGGATCTGGTTCCCGAGCGCCCGGACGGCGCCGGGGGTATGGCCGCGTGCGACACTCCAGAGAACGCCACGCTCTCCTGTCGCGTCGCTGGACCGGACGGGGACTTCCCCCTCACGATGGAGACCAAGCGCATCGCTCCGGGGGAGATGGACACCTGGACCCTGGAGGTGGTCGGGATGGACGGCGGCGTGGCCTTCTCCACCCGCTATCCCGCGACCACACGCCGCTTCCGGGTGAGCGATCGTGGCGAACAGGTGTGGGAAGAGGTCCAGGCGGGTCACAACTCGGTCTTCGCCACCATCACCGGCGGCATCTTCGAGTTCGGGTTCACCGATGCCCTCCTGCAGATGTGGGCCGCCTACCTCGCCGAACGCGCAGGCGTCCTCGATGACCGGTTCGGTTGTGCGACACCAGCCGAGGCGCTGACCAGCCACGAGCTCTTCGCCGCGGCACTCGCCTCAGACCGCTCCGACACGGTCATCGCGCTGTGAGGTGCATCTGACCCCTGGTCGGCCGACAGGCCGGACTCACCGCTCCGCGATGAACCGTTCGATGGCCGCGGGCAGGTCGGCGATCGCACCCGTACCGGAAACTGCGAAGCTGGCGACCGCGGCTGCCCCGAGTCCGCCGGCCTGCTCGAGGTCTGCGAACTGGATGCCCGGGAACGTCCGCTCCTTGATCGCGCGGTAGGACGACGCCCGGATCCATCCGCCAGCGGCCACCATCCGCTCCGCCGGCCCCGCGACCCCCTCGAAGATGTCGACCATCGTACGCGCCTGCTCCGCGACGACCTCCAGGGCCGCCCGCCACACCAGTGGCGGAGCGGCGTCGTCGCTGTCGATCCGCAGCCA
>JAWODX010000643.1:0-2558 GCA_046483085.1 Planctomycetota bacterium | reverse complement strand
CTTCTGCAGGAACGTCCGACCCCGCCGCACGCCCCAGATGTTGTTGAACGCCGCCTCCATCGACGAGAGGAGCTGATAGAACAGGAACACGCAGAACGCCAGGGCCACCGCGCCGATCCGGCCGTACTTGATCTCCCCGACGAACGTCTTGATCCGGTCGCGGAACGACGCCTGCTGCTCGGCGAGCTCGGCCGACCCGGCACCCGCCGCCGGGACCCTGGCGATGAAGCGCTCTACGACGTAGTCCGTCCCCCGCTCCTCGTACGGCTTCAGCCCGGCGACGCTGTTCATCACCGACAGGGCGACCGCCAGCGAGGGGACCAGTCCCATCACGGTGATGAAGGTCAGCGCCGCCGCCCGCGTCGTGCAGCCGTGCTCCCGGGCGCCCCGGATCACGAGGACGAGGAGGCGGACGGAATGCCGGAGGGCGGCGCGGGGGCGGGACAGGGCGTCCGGCTCGTGCCGCCAGATCTCGTGGGAGAGAAATTCCTGCAGCCCCTCCCACAGGCGACGGAGCCGGCCCGGTTGGCGTTTCTTGCCCGTCACGTCGCCTCCCGCCGGGCGGGCGGAGCGGGGTCAGGCCTCGGGCTCGCCACCGGCAAACGAGGCCAGCGCCTCGTCGACGTCCACGCAGAGCTGGATGAGCCGGGCGAAGCCGAGCGCCTCGAACACGTTCTCGCGGATGTCGCGCCGCAGGCCGCAGACCCGAATGTCCCCGCCCGCGTCCAGCGCCGTCTTCCGGAACCGGAGCAGCAGCCGGAGCCCCGCACTGCTGATGTATTGCACCCCCGCGAAGTCGAACACGAAATACCGCGCCCCGTCGTCCGCCGCGGCCGAGAACTGCTCCTCCAGACCCGACGTCGCGGACGCGTCGACCGTCCCTTCAAGACGAAACACGCCGACCGGCTCGCCATCGACCGACTGCGTCTCCGAACGCACGCTGAACTTCTCCGGCATCGAAGTCTCCCTGCATGGCTCACTCGGGGACCAACCGCTTCTCCAGCGGCGAGCATTCTACAGAAACCTCGCCCGCCGGACAAGCCCCCGGGCCCGACCGCCAGCGCGCGAAACGCGCCCGCGCAGGGGCGGCCTACTACACAACGCATTTGGCCAGCCCCGCAAGCTTGACGAAACCAGCGCGAATCGCATAAAATCGAGCGGTTAGGAGGGCGCCTCTTTGAAACGACATCGCGCCAGTGCCTTCTCCCTCACCGAGCTCCTGGCGGTCATCGCCCTCATCCTGATCCTCGTCTCCGTCATCCTGGTGAGCGGCAGCAGTGTCTACTCCTATGCCCTGCGCACCCAGTGCCAGAGCCGGATGGAGAGCGTCTGGCACGCCTGCCGGATGTACGCCAACGCCAACGACGGCTGCCTCCCGAGCGCCTGGGACGACGCCGTCGCCAAGCCCTGGTACCACACACTGACCGTCCAGGGCTACCTGGAGAGCCCGGCAGCCGCCGAGTGCCCGGCCTCCGACATCGTCTCCAGCTTCGGCAAAGGGATCGAGCCGGCCGAGGACCCGCCCGACGCCGTGGACGCCGTCCACAAGGTCCTCTACTGGCTCCGGGACACGCAGGTCCGCCTGGCCAGCGAATCGTACGAAGACGGGCACGGGTCGTGGCAGCACTCGCCGGGCGCCTGGGAGAACCTGGCCGAGAAGCCGATCACTGCGCTGGCGCTCGCCGTGTTCATCGGCGACGGGAACGAGATGGCCTACTGGCCGAAGAACCTCTGCGAGTTCCTGAACGAGAAGAACAACTACGAGGGCCTGCGCCGCGACGTCTTCGCCACCTGCCTCGCCGCGCTCGCCGTCGAGTCGGCCACCGGCAACTACTTCCCCGGCTCCAAGTTCGCCCAGCCCGGCGCACACAGCTACGGCTACAACAGCCTGCTCGGCCACAGCCTGCTCCGGCCCGCCGCCAATACCATCGTCCTCATCGACTACATCAACTCCTCCATCCTCCCCACCGACTACGCCTCCGAGAAGCTCGCATCCCGACACAACGACCGCATGAACGTCCTCTTCGGCGACGGCCGCGTCGAGCCCCGCTACCCCGAGCAGATCACGTCCGAGCAGGACCGCATCCACTACCGCCTCCTCTCCCCCGAGTCCGACGATTGATCCGGGCGCCGGCTCGTCTCCCCCATCGATCCAAGGCGCCGGCCTGCGACAGCGCTCCGCCACGCACCTCCCCCCCTGAACCCGTACAGTCTGAGGTCCCACGTGAGACACCCAGATGTACGCGTTCTTTCGCTCGGCCGCTGCAAGCGCTGGCGATACCAGGCCTGCCGGCCCTCACCTCGGCCCCGCTGGGGCCGGTCGGGTTCTGGGGCAGCGGCCCCGGCTACAATCTCCGCGCCACGGGCCGTTCTGTAGCCGGCCTCCATGAGGCCGGAGAAGGGCCGAGGTCACCCTACTTCGCCCTCTCGGGCTCCGAAGGGCAGGTAGACCTCGGCTGCAGGTCCTGGTCTCCGACGCAGACAACGCAAATGGCTGAGTAATCATCTCAAAAGGGCGGATCAGCCGTGGCACGGGCCTCCTGCCCGTGAATATCCAC
>JAWODX010000618.1:0-2660 GCA_046483085.1 Planctomycetota bacterium | reverse complement strand
GGCGAGCTGTGCCTGCTCGAGATCGCGGCCCGCGGCGGCGGGATGTTCATCTCGTCCGACATCGTCCCGCTCGCCTGCGGCGTCGAGCCGGAGGAGATCCTGCTCCGGCTGCACCTCGGCGAACGGGTCGAAACGCCCTCGCCGACCTGCGACCGCGCGGCCGGTTTCTACTGCATCGGCCCGCCGCCGGGCCGCCTGCTGAGCATCGAGGGGCTCGACGAGCTCCGGGCCCTGCCGAGCGTGCACCGCGTCGTGTGTGACCTCGCGGAGGGCGACATCGTCGAGGAGATGGCGCACAAGGCCTCACGGCCCGGGGTCATCACGTTCTCGGCCGACTCGCGCGACCGGCTAGAGGAGGCGCTCGACGAACTGAAGGCCGTCCTCGCCTTTCGGTTCGAGGTGGACGGCGCCCCGCGGACCATGCCGCTGGAATAGGGCAGGGCGGCGGTCGGAGAGCCGCCGGGACGCCGCGGAGGTTCGTGAGTTCAGACAACCGGAACGGGACCTGCTATGTTCGACATCGACGCCGGACGCATCTACGAAATGGCCCGGAGCTCGTACGGGGCGCTGCAGAAGAAGCTGTTCCGCTCGGGCCGGGCCCTGCGGCCCTTCTCGCTGATGCTCGTGGTGACGACGTACTGCAACCTGTCCTGCGAATTCTGCTTCCTCGTCACCAGCAAGGCGGTGCGGTCGCGACGCGACGAAGAGCTCTCGACCGACGAGTGGCTGTCGGTCGTGGACCAGACGCCGTGGTGGACGGTCGTGACGCTGACGGGCGGGGAGCCGCTGCTCCGGCCCGACTTCGCCGAACTGTTCGAGCGGGTCGCATCGAAGCGGCTGGCGCACGTGATTACCAACGGGACACCGCTGACGGACGAGATCTGCGAGCTGTTCATCGAGTCGGCGCACCGAGGGCTCCGGTTCTCCGGACTTGCGTCCGTCGGCATTTCGCTCGAAGGCGGGGCCGAGCGGCACGACCGGATCGCCGGCCGGCAGGGTGCGCACGACAAGACCGTGGCCGGGATCGAGCGGCTGGTTTCCCATCGCCGGGCGGCCGGGCTGTCGTTCCCCCTCATCGACCTGAAGCTCGTCATGTCCGAGGCGAACTACGACGACATCCTCGAGATCGCGCCGATCGTCGAGGAGTATCGGCCCGACTACCTCACCGTGCAGGCGGTGACCGGGATCGAGTACGCCTGTTACGCTCCCAATCAGGGCGCCGAGACCGAGTACGAGATCGACGACGACCTGCTGCGGTCGCTTCCCCCCGCCGTCTTCAGCGACGAGTCCAAATATGACGCCGTCCTGGAGCAGGTGCGGAAGCTGGACGCGGCGATCGGGAAGCTGGACGGGACGCGGCTCCGCTACTATCCGAACGTCGGCCCGGAGGAGTTCACCAACCACCTGTTCCTGCGGCCGCGGCTCGCAAACGGGTTCTGCATGAGCCCGTGGACGGACCTCATCATCGGCCCGTTCGGCGACGCGTGCACGTGCCTGGTCGGCACCGTCGGCAACGTGCGCGACGAGAAGCTCAAGACGCTGTTCAACTCGGAGAAGTTCCGGGCGTTTCGGAAGCGGCTCCGCGAACACGATATCTTTCCGGCCTGTTGCGGCTGCTGTTTCTTCGATTCGAGTGGCAGTTGACCGCGCGGATCTGCACTGGCCTCGCACTGAGGTGATGGGATGACGCATCCGGCCCGCAGCGCCCTGCTGTTTGCCGTGCTCTTCGCGCCCCTCCTCGCGCTCGCGCTGCAGGGGATCGACACCACCGACTTGGGCTACAACCTGACAAACCAGGTGCAGGCGGTCTCCGGCGTCGGCCGGGAGTCGCATCCGCCGATGATCTTCCTCACCGACTATGTGGGCGGGCTGTGGCTGATGCTCGCCGGCGGGCCCAGCGTGCTGTGGGCTCGTTTGGGCTACGCGTTTCTCACGGCGGTGACCGCGGTCGTCGCCTATGCCACGCTCGCCCGCCACTTCGCGCCCCGTCGAGTCTTTGTCGCGGTGCTTGTCTCGGCGTTCTTCATCACCATCCGGGAGTTCCGCTACATCCATTACTTCTCGTTCCCGGCCCTTCTGCTCACCATCGAGCTGCTGGCGATCGATCGGATGCTCGCGGCGCCGCCGGGGACTCGGCGCTTCAGGATATGGGCCCTCATCGCCGGGTTCCTCCCGGTGCCCGCGGTTCTGGCGAGATTCCCGCTGGTGCTGGTGGCCCTCGCCCCCGTCGCCGTCCTCGTCTGGTGGCTGCTGGCGCGCGGGCGAACCGGGCAACTGAAACGCTGCATTCCCTGGGTCGTCCTGGGGCTCCTGCTGTCGTGCGCGGCGTTCGTCGGCTTTTACGCGGCCATCGGATACCTCGGGATCTTCGTCCGCGGCGTGGTCGGGCAGCTGCTCGGCGCGGCGGGCGCCTCGGCCGCCGAGGGGGCGCAGACCGGCAGCGCGACCGGCCACGGCCTGACCAGTCTCGCGAAGATGTACCTGCGGCAGTACGGGCACGTCGGCCTGTACGCCGCCGGCATCGCCCTCGGCCTGTTCGTCCTGTCGTTCGTGCGCGACCGGGTGGGCGTCAAGGCGGCCGCCGGGCTGCTCGTGCTCCTGGTGGCCGCGGGCTGCGCGTTCAAGTTCGTCCGGTTCGACTTCGCCCGCTCCGCCCCGGG
>JAWODX010000407.1:0-5250 GCA_046483085.1 Planctomycetota bacterium | reverse complement strand
CGCAATAAGGCAAAAAGTAGAAGAAGAAGTAGTATATATATGTTATTCCTATACTTACGGCCCCAGACTTCTTGCGCCCTTTTTGACTTCTTGTTTCGGCCCATGACTTCTTGCTCCCTGCAAAAAGTCCCTTTCGCGCAAGAGGTTCGTCAATAAGTTCAGGCCAGGCGATAGCGTCGCGCAGGTCGTCCACGTGTCCGCACCTCCTCGTACTGGATGACTTCCTGGTTCAGCAGCGCGGTCCGGACCTCGTCGTGTTCGCGGTCGGTCCACGGCAGCTTGCGGCTGATCCTCCAGAACGGCATCCACTCGTTCCCGTGTTCGGCGCGCCAGTCGCGCAGGATGCCGATGAGCTTGTTGCATTTGGCGTGGAACTCGTTCTCGGCGACGTGGCCCGCGGCCATGAAGAGCATCCGGCGCGTCTGGTGGTCGACGAAGTCCCAGGCCCATTGTGCCGCGTCCTCGCCGACGGTGGGCTCTTCGTGGTTTTCGCTGCAGGCATAGACGAGTGCGAGGCGGCGTGCCTTCTCGTTCGCCCGGGCCCAGATCGCCATCCCGGCCTGGTCATCCGCCGCCTCGGCCTCTTTATATTCCGCGTCCGCGTGGTCGCGCAGCTCGCCGAGGATCTCGGTCGCCTCCGGTGTGTAGGGCACGACCGCGGGCACGGGGTGCCACTTCTCCAGGTTGCCCGGCCCCGGTTTGAAGTTCGCCCACCAGCCTGCGGTCTCGACGATCCCCTTCGGCAGGTCGTCGGCCTGCGGGTCCTGGCCCGGCCCGCGCTTGCCCGCCTCGACGATGAGCATCCGGGCGAAGAAGCCGTTGGTGAGCATCTTCATCGACAGCGCCTCGTAGTAGTTGGCCGGGATCGCCGTCCCGAAGATGCAGAGGCACGGCTGATCGATGGTGCGGCGCTCCTTGCCCGCTTTGACCCGCATCGCGTAGACGCTGTCGGCGCTGGTGTAGAGCTTCAGCAGGACATTCATGATGCCCTCGTAGCGTGCGTCGCCGCCCTTGTGGATGGCGGTGATGAGCCCGTCGATCTCGTCGGTCTGGAAGAGCATCGCGGGCGAGGCGTAGAGGTTGTCCTCGATCCCTTCGCCGCTCGCGAACGTGCCGCCGTAGGCCTTCGTCATGTCCACCGCGTTCAGAATCTTCTTGTTCACCTTACGCGGGTGGTTCTTGCCGACGCCCGTGTTGGCGAGGCCGAGCAGGTAGAGCACCGTGCGGTTGTCCGCCGCGTCGCGGACCTTCCGGCCGGCGAGCAGCGCCTGCAGTGACAGCGCACCGCAGAACGCCATCACGCCCTGGGGATAGGGCGCCGTCGCGAGCGTGTAGTCCATCACGCGCTCGACGAAGCCGGGCACATGCAGCAGCGACTCCGGGATCGGTCCGGGATCGGCCGGCGCGTTGTCGTCGCTCCCGTCGGGCGGGGCGGGCGGCAGCAGGGCCGAGATGTCGACGTCGTCCGGCTCCGGCGGCGGTGCGCGTTCGGCGTCGCGGAGCCAGCCGTAGGGCTTGTTGTGTGGTTTCGTCGCCGCGTCGTCGACCTTGTGCTGCAGCTCTTTCTCGGTCCACGGCGGCTGGCAGCGCGGGTTGTAGTGGTCGAGCAGCAGCTCGAGGGCGCGGTCCGGCTCGATGCCGAACCCGTGGACGACGGCGACGGCCGCGGCGTAGGTCTGGTTGTGTCCGCCCTGGCCGCTGATCGCGGACGGGATGCGGTCGAGGTACGCGACCGCCCGCTCCTCGATCTTGTCCGCGGGCTGGGTGCAGGGCGCGGTGCGCGCAGGTGCGGGTGAGTTATTCTTCTGATTCGGGACGCCGTCGGGATAGCGTCTCTCGAGGACGGCCCTGTAGAGCGCCTCGACGCACGCCTGGAGCATCGGGCCTGCTACCTGGCCCGGCTCGCCGGTGAGGACGGTGTATTGTTCGCCGGACGGGTGGACGCTCGGCCCGACGACTGTCTGGCCGCCCGTGCTCCGCAGCTCGACGATCATCTCGTTCGTGACGGGGTCGCGGAATTGCCGCGTCTTCGGGACATTGGCGGTGTACCACCAGTGCGAGTCAATGGCGCTCGGCCGGCCGGTCTTCGCGGGTGTCGGCGGCAGGTACTGCGGTGCGAGCTCGCGGGCCTCGTCGCAGTCGAGGTCGGCGTCGACCAGATTGTTGCTCGGCTCACCGAGGATGAGGCCGATGTTGCAGTCGTTGCTGAAGTGCTCGGCCAGGTCCGGCTCGGCGAGGCGCAGCTTCGGCCAGGCGTCGAGAACCGGCTTCTTCACCCCTTTCGGGATGGGCACCGGCATCCAGCCGCAAGCCAGGTACTGTTTGGCGTGCTCCAGCGTGGTCATCCGTCTCTCTCGGTTGCGACGCCCAGCCTGGCCAGCCGCGCCCTCGCGAACAGGTCCTCCTGCAGCCCGGCCCACCGGACGGACACGACCGCCGCGACGCCGCCCTTGAGGAAGAGCTTCTCGTACATCCGCCAGAGCTCGGCTTGGAGGCCTGACCAGGTCTCGAAGCCGTCCGCTCTGGCGAGGTCGTCCAGACTCGTTCCGAGGCGCCGGGGCGGCTCGATGAGGAAGCCGTCCGGCGTGCACCGGCTCGGGCGCTTGGGCAGGAACGGAACGAGGTCGACGCACCGCGCCTCGGCGAGCTTCGTGCAGTTGCGCGTCCGCTGCTTCCAGTAGAGGTAGAGCGGCTGCCCGACGTCGAACCGGCACGGCCTGCCGGTTCGCACGACGCGGAACGTGTTCACCTTCGACCGGTCGAGGATCGCGGGCACGAGCCGCGGGATGCTGAAGCTCAGGGCGGGCATGTTACCTCCCGGGCGCCTTCGTCCCCGGAATCAGCCAGCTTCCACCAGTCCCAATGCCGGAACCACGCGCGGATCTGCCCGTCGACATCGAATCGCAGCCCGTCCATATCCTGAATCCAATCTGTGGCATGGATCTCGTGCGTCTTTGTCCCGTCGTTGACGAGGTAGCGCTCCTTCTTCGCATCACCGCTCATCGTTTGCCCTTTCCGTTTCCTGTGCTCCCGTGATGACGGCTTCGAACAGCGCGTCCGGATCGCCCACGCCGGGCAAGAGGCGCCCGTCTATCGCGACCGCCGGCACCAGCGCGGGCGCGTCGTACCATGCCCACGCCGCCAGACCGTCGACCGTCTCGGCATCGTGCTCGACGTACTCGATGCCGGTTTCCTTGAGCCGGCGCTTCAGCTCCTGGCACCCGCCGCAGAGCCGGCGCGTGATGATCTCAATTGCCATTGACCTGTGCCTTCGCCGCCAGCGGGCACTCGCCCCACGCGATGACGAAGTCCGGCGGAAGGTCGTTCAACTGGAATGCCCGGAAGGCGCTGGACCCGTCACCGTTGTGGCAGAGCGTGCCGGGCAACGTGCCCGCCGGAAGCGCGGCGACGGCGTCGCTGTACCACCGGCGGAACACGAGCAGGTCACCCAAGAACCAGAACGCCAGCGACTCGCCGTCGGGCGAGGCGAACCCGTAGAACAGGTAGTCGCCCCATCCCTCGACGATCTTCGCGAGTTCGGTCTTCGCGCCCGACGGCCGGCCCGAGCGGACGGTGAATTCGTCACGGTATTCGGCGAGGTACTCGAACCGTCTGATCCGGCACGCGACGCGGACCGGCTGCATGTTCAGAACGATCAGGTCCGTGTTCCGCTGCTGGTCTTCTTCCGCCGGCGCCGCGCCGATCAGGTACTGCCCCAGGATGAACTTGATATTGGGCAGCAGTTCGTCCGAGGTCGCCTTGTCCGTCTGCCAATCGGTCATGATGATTCCTTTCCCCATCCTTCGAATCCTTCGATCTTCCGCCTGTTGAACATGTCGAGGCGCCTGCCGGCGGTGACACGCCGGACCACCTCATAGAACGCTTCCGGCTTCTCGCTGTGGCGCCCGCGCGGGGCCTCGAAGCAGACCGGGAACGCCTTCGTCTCAAGGAACCGCGGGCTGCCCTTCCGGGCGTAGAGGGCGAACTCGCAGTTGTACTGCGGCAGCCCGACCGGCTGGAACCCGCCGGGCTTGTGCCAGACGAACGTGCAGACATACTTGAGGTCCCAGCCGTCGAGCAGCCGGAACGCCATCGGCAGGAACTTCTGCGTCGTCCACAGCCACACGTGGCAGTCGTCCGCGGCGGGGATCGCAAGCTCGCGCAGCTCGGCCTCGGTCATCGTGGGGTAATCGAGCAGCGACTGGTTGGGGCGGCAGTCGCGCTTGATCTTCTGCATCGGCCAGGGCGGGTCGATCACGATCACGTCGTAGATGCCCTCGGCCGCCTTCGCCTCCTTCGCCTCGACGGACTCGAGCTTGGCCTCGGTCTCGCGGCGCTTGACCTCGCGGACGGCGGCGGCGAGCGGGATGTCGCCGTCGAACACCTGTTTCGCCAAGGCCGGGTCGGCCCGGCGGACAGCGCTGGCTTGCCGGACCTTCCACTCCGACACTCTTTGCTGTTTCGCGGCCCTCTTGCGCGTGTCCCTCTTGGGCTTGGATAGCTTGTCGGCGCACGTCTCCGACAAGCTATTCTTGCTCCGTTGGCCCCGCCCCCCCGTTTTTCCGCCTCTTCTTGCCCGATCCTCTTTCGCCTGTGCCGACAACAGGTCCTTGATCGCGGCGGCGTTCATCGCCCGCTGGTCGTCGCTGAAATTCCGACGGTGCGCCTGGTTTTCCCGAATCCACAGCTCGGCCGCCCGGCGGTCGGGTAGCGGGACCTCGACGGTCCGGTACGTGATCCGATGCCGACGGCAGATGTCGAGGCGATTGCGCCCGTCGAGCAGGATGTTCTTGCCTTGCCAGATGACGAGCGCGTCGCGGCAACCATCGCGCAGAATGTCCGCCTCCAGCCCCCGCAGCTCGTCAGGCTGCGGCGCCGGCATCAGCGAGGCGAACTCGGGATCAACCCGTCTGATGCTTTGGCCTTCGCCTTAGCGGGCAGGCCTTTAGCTTTGGCGCTCTTGGCGGGGGCAGGAGGTGGAGTGGTGTGTGAGAAGAAACAGTTGCCTTCAAACCTGCACGTGCCATTTCCGTAGAAGTGCATGCACGGCATTTTGGCCTTCTGTTCGGAACTCATTTTGCTCGTGTCCTTGCCCTTTGCCTTGGCTTTATCCTTGCCGTCTTTACCTGGCTTGGGGTATTTGGGCTTGGCCTTTAAGGCAAAGAAGGCGAAGTACCGACATACCTTACTGAGGCTACTGGCATTAAAGTAGACCGCGGACTGAATATTGGAAAAGTGCTTCGCAAGGAC
>JAWODX010000362.1:0-11884 GCA_046483085.1 Planctomycetota bacterium | reverse complement strand
CGCCGAACAACGATCAACGAGGAAGTCGATGAACTGCTCGAATTTGGTCCGCCATGATACGTGAGATGCGTCTTGTGTATCGAGCATGCTGCGAACAGCCAGATGTGGCTCCTTTTTTCCCTCCTCTTGGAGCGGAAAGCAGCGCGAGCACCGGGCCGACCCGCCGCGGCGCGATCGGCTGGCCGGTCGGCCCACCGACGACGAGATCGGCCTCCGGCAGCAACTCGGCCAGTTCGCGAAGCTCCTCCTCGGGCAGGTAGGCCAGCACGACGAGCAGGTCGGCCGGCCCGGCCTTGCTCGTGGCATCGAGAATCGCCTGCCGTGGGGCCGTCACGTCGACGTCGGCCGTGGCGTATCGCGGGGCGACGACGCCCACCACCGTCACGCGGCGGCCGCCGGCCTCCAGGCTAAGGAAAGGCTGGGTCAGGAAGTCGCCGGCGCGGTCGAACACGTTGGCCGAAAGCCAGGGCGTGCCGGCATCCTCGGACAGACGGCGAAGTCGCTCGGGCCCGAGGGCCAGTTCGGCGGCGCCAAGATTGTGAGCGACGATGCCCATGGCCGCTTCGCCACGCAGGGCGGCCTCGAACCTCAGCACATCGTACAGCGACGTGCCGCCCGGCGCTCCCCCCACGTCGACCAGGAGCACGTCGGCCTCGTCGCGCGCCGCGGCCACGTAGCTTCCGCGCCGCGGCAACCCGCCCGACTGGTTCGACGCGCAGCCGCAGGGAACGATCCAGCCGTTCATGTCCCCGCTGGCCACGATGGCCAGCGGCCGGGCGTCGCCGGGCTCGTCGCAGCCGCACAGTATGGGCACAAGCAGTGCGGCCGGCAGCAGCATCGCCGGAAAAGGCAGTCGAGTTGCGCGGTTCGATCGTCCCATCAGAACATCATCGAATAGGCCAGGATATTGACGTTGACTTGGGCCGCGGTGGTCAGCTCGCTTCCCCCGCAGCAACAACAGCCGGTCGTATTTGCCGTATCGTTCAACCCATCTTGCGAATAGACCACGCCGAGCCGGCCGGCGACACTGATGCCCAACAGCGGCCGAGCGACGCCGGAGGACGCCGTGAGTTGCCGGATCTCGTAGACCGTGTGAAACAACGGATGGCTCATGTCGATCGATTCGAGCTGGTTGTCGGGAAAGATGGTGGCCATTTCGCGACGGAAGGCCCGGTTCCACTCGCTCGACGTGCAGCCGGCCGAAGCGAGCAGCAGTCCGCCGCGGCCGACGTACGTCCGCAGGTTCTCGCGCTCGGCATCGGACAGGCGGAAGTCGCCCTCGCCGGTCATAATGAGCAACGGAAACTCGAAAATATCCGAACTGCGGAGCTTGACGGCGTGGAACCGGCGGCTGGTCGAAATGGCCGATTCCCGTTCCGCGAGGATCAGGAAGTGGTCGGAGAAGCAGCGGCTGCTTTTCGTGCCGGCATAGACCAGGTTGGCCACCTGGACGATCCCGTCGGGCTCGCCGCCCCGGTGGCCCGCTTCGCCCCGCTCGGCGCCGGGTGTCGCGGAGGCGGCTTCCTGAGCCGCGGCGGGCGGCGCGAGGCCCACCAGTGCCGCACCTAGAACAAAAAGGATCGATCGTTTCATGGTCTACTAAGCTCCTCTGCAAGACGCTGAAAATACTCGCCCACCCGGCGGCGATAGCGAGGCGGCACGGCGGCTTCGCTCATGCCCGTCGCTTCGCCCGGGGCCGCCGGCCCATCCCATCCGGGCTGCTCGGGGTTGACGCCCTCCTGGGTCAGGTCGCCGGGCTCCCCGCCGGACTTCCCGCCGGGAGATCGAACCTGAGCGCTGGTACCCGCACTGTAGGCTTCGCCCATCCCCGGCAGCATACCGTAGAGTCCCATGTTCCGGGTACCGCCGCGCATGGCGCTGAATCCCCCCATGCCTCCGGATCCCATGCCCCAGCCGGACCCCATTCCCAGCCCCATCGCCGACAGCAACTGGGGAATGGTATCGCCCAGCATGCCGCCGAGGCCGGGTTGGTAGGCCAGCATGGCCGCGTGGGTCATCGCCCCCAGGCAGTCTTCATCGGCAATCGAGAGGAACTCGCGCAGCAGTTCGGCCGCCAGCCGGGCCTGCTCGTAGCCGCGACTGGAAGAAAACTCCGCCAGGGCATTCTCGGCCTCGGCCATCGCGTCGCTCGCGCCCGAATCGCGAACCTGGGCGACAAAAGTCTTCGCCGCGGACCGCAGCTCGTCAAGCCTTTCGTCGTCGGGCAATTCCTCGGCATGCCGCTCGATGTCGCCAAGCACCTCGTCAAGCGTCTCGCGGATCGTGCGCTGCTCCTCTTCGAGCTCGCGCATGCGGGCGCGCAGGGCCGGATCGTCCTCGCCGTCACGTCCCCGAATCGCCCCCAGCCGTTCGGCCAGGTCCATCTGCCGCAGCACGAGCATGACGAAACGTGACTGGTCGACCATCAGCGGGAAGAACGCTTCGAGGGCCTCCAGCGGGACCATCACCGTATTCTGGAAATGCCCGCGCCGGTCGGAAAGTTCCTTGAGTAGTTTTTCCATTTGCCCCGTGAGCGCGCCGTGGTTCAGCTCGGTATCGTCACCGAGCGTTTCGAGCTGCTCGGCCATTTGTTCGGTCCACTCGGCCAGCGCTTCGAGTTCGTCCGCCAGGGCGCGGTCCATGTCCAGCGGTATCGAGTGCCGCGCCAGGCGCCCGAGCGCCTCCGACTCCTCCCGCAATCGTTTCCGAAGCCGTTCGATTTCCCGGCGCGTGTCCTCGCCGACGGAGGCATCGGCCGGCTCCTCCCGGCAGGCTTCCAGCAACTGCTCGAGTTCGTCCTGGATTCCCTCCATCCGGCGCCGCGCCTCGCGGTACTTCGACAGCAGGGCGTCGAGCCCCTCGCGCATTCGCACCAGCCGCTCGAACTCTTCCTGCGAGATAATCCTCACGGTTGCCACCGTGCTTTCGGCCCCCTTCGCGCCCGCCGGGTCGTTGTCTTCCACGCGGCCGAACAGCTTGATCGTGTCGCCCGGCCGCAAGCCATAGGCCGCTAATGGCAGGTCGACCCGCGGCTCGGCCCGCCGCGGCGGGGGGTCGCCCAACGGCGTGTCGGTGGGCAGCGACCTGGAATCGTTCAGGCTTCGGAACAACTGGACCCGCGAGATGCCGTAGTCGTCCTCGGCGGAAAGGGTCACCGGCAGCGTGGCGTCGGGGGTGGCCAGCGATTGCACGGGCGGTTTTAGGATGCGAATGAGCGGCCGCTGATCTTTCAACCGCGTGATGGTTGCCGTGAACGTTTCCCGCGACGGTTGCCCTGCCTCGTCGACCACGCGGGCGACCAGCTTTCCGTCGCCGGACACGGCGAATTGGCCGACCACCTCGTGGGCGCCAGGAGCCTCCGGCTGCATGGCGGTCTCGCAGGGGTCGGCGTCCGGCGCGTCGAGTTCCACCGCGAGCGTTCCGCCCGACAGCGGCCGGTTGCTCCGGACCCACACGCGCGCTTCGGCGCCCGGAAGCGCGGCGATGCCGTCCTTCGGCACGGGACCTTCGTACGCCTCCTGGCCCGTGTACGCCGGCGGCTCCACGCGCACGCGAACCTCTTCGATGCGAGGCACGGTCACCACGTCGATGCGATACCGGGGGCTTCGGGCGCGGTGGGCGCGAACGTGGTACGTGCCGGCCTCGGTCACGGCGGCCACAACGGTGCGCCAGCGGCCATCGGTCTCCGGGAACATCGGCAGGACTTGTTCGTCGTCGCCGGGCCGGGTTAGCACGAGTTCCACTTGGTCGGCGGCGCCGCCGGACAGTTCGGCGTGAACTTCCAGGGGATTCCCGTAGAGAACCCGCGCATCGCCCGGCTCAACCCGCAACACCAACGGCGAGAACGGCGGCACGTCGGCGCCCGGGTGGAGAAACCGGTCGAGTTGGGTGCGCGCCAGCCCGGGCAGGCAAACCGCCAGCAGGGCGACCACGCCCGCCAGCGAAAGCAATACGGTCCCGGCACGGCGAAGCGGCCGGGCGGGGATGGCCTCGGCGGCAGGGACGGCCCCGGCGGCGGCGGTCGCCCGGTCGACCGCCAAACATGCCAAACCGGCGCTGAGCGACGAACGTGGATCGCCGGCGATGTCCGCCCCGCGCCGTTCGAGTTCGAGCCCGGTGAGTACCTGCCCGCCTAGGTTGCCGGCCCGGTCAACGCGCCCCGCAATGCGACGCTGGCCAGCTGCGCGCAACGTGGCCGCAATGCAGCCTCCCAGCGCGGCGAGCCCGGCGACGATGGCGACGGCCGTGATCCCAAGGCGAGCCCGCGGGGACAGTTCCCACAACAAATCGAGCCACGCGGCCACCAGCAGCAACAACACCGCCGCGGCCACGCCCCAGGCCATCGCCGAAGCCGAGCCGATCATCCATAGCCGCCGCCGAAACTGGCGAAGTCGTGATCGTAGCCTCATGGGTCACCTATCTTTCAGGCGGTCGGATTCGTCCGGATGGAAAGCCGCCCGACGCAAGCCGTCCTCCCGTTACTCAAAGTGCAAACGTGTGAGGCTCTTTGAGCGGGCTAGACGCTGGAAAAGCCCTGGTTTCCGGTGATTTTCACGGGGATTGAATTCGGGTCATTTCCGGCGGCAGCCCTCTCCGAAAAGACCCTCGGAGCCGGGCTTTACCAGTTCGTCATCATGTAAGGTTTTCAGTTTGAGTTCGTTATACCAGGCCGGAGCGGCGGCGGAGCCCCCAGGCAATGGTCCATAGCAGCAGCGAGCCGGAGAGGACCCACCAGCGGTCCCAGGCGGTCGTCCGTGCGATGCGGTCGGGCTGGCTGCGGCGGCGATGGGCGTCGAACCGCTCCGCCAGCAGGTCCGGCCCGGCCGGATCGAGCATCGCCCCGCCGCTCTCCTCGGCCAGCAGGTTCATTACGCCGGTTCGGGCTCGCACGTCCAGCCGCTCGGCGAGGCTTCCGCGCACGTCGAACATCGCCACGGTCGAAAGATCGTCTTCCGCCGCGCCAACCACCCGCGCCTTGTAGCGTCCCTCGGGCAGCACACCGAATCGGACTTGGAACTGCCCCATTAAGTCACCCATCGGCACCGGCGTGAACATCTCGGCCCCAGAGCCCTCGCTGTCCGCGTCCTCGGGCACGAGCTCCACCCGTGGCAGCTCCGAACCGAGATGGTCCTGGTGGATCAGCAGCGTGGCCGTAACGCTTTCGTCGGTGCTGAACGTGAGCTTGTCGGTGCGCAGCGCCATGGTTTGCGAGGGGAGCAGCCCCACGTTCGACACCAGCCAGCGGACGAGGCTTCGCCAGAACGTGCCGTAAACCTCGCCGTCCTCCCGAGCCTCGTCCGACAGGAAGGCCCAACGCCACATACCGGCCCCCTCGACCACCACCACCCGGCCGCCGCCGTAGGGCTGGTAGGCGAGCACGGGCGCGGGCTCCTCGCCATCGGTAGTGGCCAGCACGGTGGCCAGCGGTTGAACCGACTCGACGCGGCGTCCGGTGGCCAGCGAAGGCAGCGTGGCCAGGGTGTTGGCGCGCTGGTCCGACTGCGGAAGCCATCGCAGCGCCTGGCCGGCCTCGGTCAGTTGCACGCGGTAGCGCGCCTCGCCCGACGCCGACCATCGCACCGGCAGCAGCTCGCCCAGGCGCTGCCCGATTTTCGAGGCCGGGGCGCCGCGGTAGCAAACGAGTGAACCGTTTCCATCGGCCAGCCAATTCTTCAGGTTGCGAAGCGCCTCGTCGGTGAGGAACAGCTCGGCGTCGCGTCCGAGGACCACAATCTGGTAGTCATCCGGGGACCCAGCGCCGGCCAAAACGGCAGCGGGGTCCTCGCGAATCGACCAACGGTCGACGGGCTCCTTGCCGGCGTCGTCTCCTTCGGCGTCTTCGCCGGCGGCATCCCGGCGGCGTCCTTGCGAGGTCACGCGTTCCAGCAGCCGGCCCTCGGCCATCCGCACGATGCTCGTCAGTTCGATGGACGGATCGGCGGCCAGCGTGCGGATGAAAAACTTGGTGTCCCAGTAGGGCTTGCCTTCCAGGAGCAGCACGCGCACCGGCTCGTCGACCACGCGGAGCAACAGCGAAGCGGCATTGTTCACCTCCGTGACTTCGCCGGGCACCGGCTCGGCGCGAATCCCGTAGCGATACAGGCCGCTTTCGGCCTCCGCGACGTGGAACACCGCTTCCACGGCCTCGTCCGGCGCCAGGTCAATCCGGCGGGTCTCGATCAGCTCGTCGTCGCGGCTGAGTGTCAGTGTCGCGTGATCGGCCAGCCGGCCGCGTTGCCGGACCGAGACGGCGACCGGCACGCTCTGATCGACGAACGCCAACTCCTGCGGCAGGTTCAGGGTGACTTCCACGTCGTCCACCTCGGCCGGCCCGCCGAGGACATGGGCGTAGATGGGCGCGGCCAGGGCCCGGGCCCTCGCCGCCGCCCGGCGCAGCCGCGCGCCACCGCCCCTCGCGTTGTGGATGCCGTCGCTCAACAGCAGGACGGCCTGGCCCTGAACCCGGGACTCGTCCAGCGTCTGTTCGACGGCGGCGGCCAGATCGGTCGCCGTGCCGTCGGGCGGCCGCTCTTTCAGCGTGGCCACCGGCACGGGAGACCAGTCGTCGGCGAACGCCCGGACTCGCACCTCGTAGCGATCGGCCAATTCGCCGGCCGTTGCCTCTGCCACGCGCGCGGCCGCGTCGAACCGGGTTGCGTCCCCCGGGGCGTCCGCCGTGGCCATGCTGCCCGAACGGTCGACCAGGATCGTCAGAAGCGGCTTGCCCTCGGGCGGAGGAACTCGCTCCAGCCACGTCGGATTCAGCAGTACCAGCAGCGGCACCGCCACGGCCGCCGTCATCAGGGCGACGATCGCGCTGCGTCGGCCGCGCGGAAGCCGGTTCCACGCCGCCACCGCGTAAACGACCAGCAGTACCGCCGCCGTGGCGGCCAGCGGCCACCACAGGGCGAAGGGGATTCGAGGATCGACCGTAAGGTAACACATGGTTCAGGTCCGAAAAGCATATAGCGCGGTCAGTTCGGCCAGCAGGCACACCACGCACGCGACGGCGAGCCACGTCCACGCCTCGTTCCGCCGTTCGTGCCGGCCCGTCGCGCCGGCAAAATAGACCGCGCGACCCGACGCAAGCCGCTCGGTGAGCACGTCGGGCTCAAGGCTTTCAAGCAAACTCTCATCCGGCGGCACGTCGATCGCCTGGGCGAACACCACGTCGTCGCCACGGCGAACCTCGTACACGCCCGGCCGCGAGGGGGCGGGCCAGTGCCACACCACGCCGGCGGACTCGTCGGCCAGCCGGCCGAATGATCCTTCGGCGCCGCGCGAGTCGGCATGGGCCGGCACCACCCGCAACTCGGCGGCCGAGCCGGACTCGGGCGGAAGCTGCGCCACCAGCGGCTCGCCGCAGAAGGCCGGCCGGCGCGCGCCGCGTCCCTGCCGCATGATCTGACCAAGCAACTCCTCCAGGAGCGGCACGAAGGCCGGCGAGCGGGTCAGGTTCGACGCGGCCAAATCGGCGTTCACAACGGCCAGCGTGCCGGCGTCCGACGCGGTCACCACCAGGCAGGCCGAGCCGTCGCTATACGTGGCCAACACGTCGTCGGTCAGACCCTGGTCGCGGCGCCGCGTGGCCAAGCCCCCCGCGAAGCGCAGCCGGCCGGTCAGCAAGTCAAGCTGGTCGCCGAACACGGCGAACGCCGGATGCTGCTCGTCAACCGCCGCGAGGAACAGGTCGCGCCGGGCGGCGCCGGATGGCGGCGGCACGAACTCGACCGGCATCCGCAGCCCACTGCCCGCCACCTCGCCCAGCCGTTGGAGGTTCGTTGCGTCGACCGGTTCGGCCGTCACGTACACGATGGGCCGCCCCCGCCGCAGCACGCCGGCCAACAGCGAGATCGACTCCTCCGACAGCAACCCCGGATGGTCCAGAAGGATCACGTCGGCCGCCGCCAGGTCGGTGGCATCAAGTCGCGAGGGATCGATCCGGCGCGGCCCCCCGGAGGCGTCCTCTTCGCGCCGGGCGTCGGGCATCAGGGCACACTGGAGATAATGGCTCGACGACGGCCGCTGCTCGGGACGCTGGCGAGTGACCAGCAGATAGTCGGGCTTCCCGTGAAACTGAACCACCACCCCGCGCGCGTCGTCGGCCGGCAGCGCGTCATCGATCCCCACCAGCGAGGCGCGGCCCGCCTGCCAACCGGTCCCGCGCATGTCGAGCCGGTCGGTCAGCGTCACCGGACCGCCGGGCGGCAGCAAGGCCTCCCGCCGCCAAACGGTCGGCCCGAACACGACCTCGACGGTCGCCTTTCGCGGCGCGGGTGAGTAGTTGGCCACGTCGACTTCGATCCCGACAGCGCCGCCCTGGGCGCCCGTGGGCCGGGCGTCGGCGCGCAGGATCGCCACGTTGTCCAACATCGGCTCCGACGCGACCGATTCCAGTTGGATGTTCGTCCCCTTCGGCAGCACGGCGAAATCGGACCGGGCCCAATTCGCCCGCTGAAAGTCGCTGACGACGACCAACTCGCGGCGCGCCGAATCGTCAGGCCCCCGCGGCGCCAGCAGTCGCCCAGCCTCCTCCAGCGCCGCGACCACGTCGATTCGCTCCGGGCGGACGCTCAATTCGGCCAGTTCCGCGCGCAGGGCGCCGAAGTTGGTCGACGGCTGCTCGAAGACGGCTCGCGGCGCCGCCGCGCCGAGGACCAGGTTCGCGCGCAATCCGGGCCGGTACCGGAGCAAGTCGGCGGCAATGGTCCGGGCACGCTCGATCCGTTCGATGTCGTGGTCCCGCGCGCCCATGCTCAGACTCACGTCGACGAGCACCACGCGCACGGCGTCGCCCGGCCGGGCATCGCTCACCAGCGGTTGATCCCCCCATCGCGGTCGCGCCACGGCCCACGCCAGCAGCAGCACGGCGGCGGTGCGCAGCGCGAGGATCAACAGATCGCGCAGCCGGTGCCGGGCTCGCTGTTGTCGCACCGCCGCGCGCACGAAACGGAGCGTCGAAAGGGGCAAACGCACCGGCCGCGGGCGCGTGAGCAGGTGGATGGCCAGCGGGGCCGCCGCGGCGACGATGCCAATCGCGATGGCCCAGGGGTGCAAGAAGCTCATCCGGCCCTCTCCACTAAAAATCCGCCCAGGGTCGTCAAGTACGGAATGGCCGTGGATACTTTACGATAGTCGCAGCCGCCAGCTAGCGCGAACTGCCGCACCGCGGCGACGTGGTCGGCGAATAACCGCCGGTACGCCACGCGGATTTCCGCCGGGGAGCAGTGGACGTGGCCCTCGTTCTCCAACCCCTCGAACCGGTACGCCGTGCCGTCGGGCAGCCGCTCCTCGTCCGGATGCACGATGTGCAACACGACCACCTCCCAGTTGCGATGGCGGAACAGCCGGATCGCGGCGAATACCTCGGGCAAGTCGTCCAGCAGGAAGTCGCTCAACAGCAGCAGCACGCCCCGCCGGCTCGACTGCTCGAACAACGAGTGCAGCGGCTGGGCCAGCGTCGTGGCCGGGCGAGTTTCGAGTTGCTCGATGGCTTCCTGCACGCGTCGGGCGTGCGTCAGCGTGCCACCCGGCGGAATCGTCTCGCGCAGGCCCTCATCGAGCACGGCCAGCCCGACCTGATCCTGGCCCCGGGTAATCACGTGCGACAGCGCCGTGCTCAGGTACTGCACGTACTCCAGTTTCGACCCGGCACGGTTTCCCGCCCGGGGCGAGCCGAAACGCATCGAACCGGTGGCGTCAATGGCCAGCACGCAGCGCAGGTTCGTTTCATCCTGGTGCAGCCGGACGAACGCCTTGCCGGTCCGGGCGTACACCTTCCAGTCGAGGCGGCGGAGGTCCTCGGCGCCAGTGTACTCGCGGTAGTCCACGAACTCGCCGGCCCCCCCTTGCTGACGCGACCGGTGGCGGCCGCTGAACGCGCCCTCAATGCGGTGGCGCGTGGTGAAACGCATGTGGTCCAGCGCGCCGAGGGCACGCAGGTCGAGGAACCGGCTTGTCGTTCGCACCGCCATGGATCCCGCACCGCGTTGTTTGGAGACTATGTTGTTTGAAAACTATGTTGTTTGGAAACTATGTTGTTTGGAAACTATATGTTGTTTCGAGACTATGCCGCGTCCAATTGGTTCAACAAGTGCTTCACGACGTCGGGCGATCCGAGGCTGTCGCCGACCGCCCGGTGATTGACGATGATCCGATGCCGGAGAATCGGCGGGGCGACGGCCCGAAGGTCGGCGATGATCGGGGCGGTGCGTCCTTCGAGCAGCGCGCGGGCCTTGGCGGCCAGGACGAGGTTCTGCGCGCCGCGCGGGCCGGCCCCCCAGGCCACGTAGTCGCGCACGAAGTCGCTGGCCCGCTCGTCGTCGGGCCGGGTCGTGCCGCACATCCGCACCGCGTGGGACACGACGTTTTCCGCCGCCGGCACGGCCAATACCAAGTCGCGAAGCTCGAGGAACTCCTCTCGCGTCAGCGCCGCCTGGGGCATCTTCGGCACCCCGCCGGTCGTCTTCATGACGATCTCTTCTTCCTGCGCCGGCGTTGGGTAGCCGATGCGGATTTCCATCATGAAGCGGTCGAGTTGAGCCTCGGGCAGCGGGTAGGTCCCTTCCTGCTCGATCGGGTTCTGCGTGGCCGCCACGAGAAACGGCTCTTCGAGTTCGTACGTGGTGCCGCCGACGGTCACGTGCCGCTCCGCCATCGCCTCGAGCAACGCCGATTGGGTCTTCGGCGCCGCCCGGTTGATCTCGTCGGCCAACACCAGGTTGGCAAAGACGGGTCCGGGACGGAAGACCATCGTCGGGCCTTTCGAATCGTCGCCCCGTCCGAGCAGTTCGAAGCCGGTCACGTCCGAGGGCATCAAATCGGGCGTGAACTGGATTCGGGCGTATTTCCAGTCGAAGGCGGCGGCCAGGGCCTTGACCATGAGCGTTTTCGCCAGCCCCGGCACCCCGATGAGCAAGGCGTGCGATCCGGTTAACGCGCAGATGAGCAACTCGTCGATGGCGTCGTCCTGCCCCACCACCACTTCATGCAGGCTCGCCCGGATGGTCCGGACGCGATCCGCGAAATGCTCCATGTGCTCCTCGGCCATGGCAATACTGTTGTCGCGCGACATGCTGGGTCCTTTGCCTTGATGCGTGGCATGGCCGGCGGAAACCGTCCTTGAACGGAACTCGGGCGTCCCGGGTTCATGTGGTATCCGTCCCGTGCCTCCATAAGCTTGACCGCCATTGGTGGCGAGCAGTACCAGCCATAAGCAGTACGATATCGGTCGCGGATGACTTTGTCCGCCGCGAGTCCGGCCAACGGGAGGCCGGCTTGCGCCGGGCCGCTTTCCACCCGGACGGATCCGACCGCCTAAAGTACAGCTATAATCGGTCCGCTCCCGGCGGACATATCCAACGGCGCCCACCCCCGAATACGTTGGACGCCATGGACGCCAACGATGAAGGTACCTTGCCAATCCGGTGGTTGTCAAGTATGAGAATGTCCCCGGAAGACTTTTTGGAGGCGCGGCCAAGCAACAGGATGTTGGAGCAATCCACGAAATTCTCTGGCGAAAGAGCCATGAATATGTTACCGACACGCTTGGCCCGACCACGGAAATGGTTGGCCCGCTGATCCGCCTCTGTTGACCACTCGCTCGGCGCGCCCAGAAAGGTCTTGTCCATTCCGCAAGCAACCTTTGCCTCGTTCCAGTTTTGTCATTCCCCACTTGTCATTTTATACCGGTCGCGGATGACTTTGTCCGCCGCGAGTCCGACCAACGGGAGGACGGCTTGCGTCGGGCAGCTTTCCACCCGGAACAATCCAACCGCCTGAAATATCCCATTCTGGAGATACAAACCAGCAGGGACCTGGAGATCCTGGAGAAGATCTACGATGGCTCGGTGCTGCTGGGCGATCAGTCGGAGGACGGCTGGGG
>JAWODX010000028.1:0-3133 GCA_046483085.1 Planctomycetota bacterium | reverse complement strand
TGTCAGCCCTGTGACCGCGATGGCGGCCGTGTTCTCGTCATCCATGCTATCCCCCGTTGGACGTTTCTGCAAGGCCATGATCCCAGCAGATACGCTTCGCTTCTTGGATCAGTTCCCCGCCCGACTTGAACAATGATCCATGAGAAAAGCCGCGCTTGAGCTATCTCGGCGGGAACGAGCACGGCATCGTCGGCCCGTAGCAGTTCGAGCTTCAGCCGGGCGAACATGTGCGGGACGATCTCGGCCGGTTCGGTCAGCTTCGCTTCGACCGTACGGGTGCGCATCGCTTCGTCCAGTTGGGGGTAGACGCGCGTGATCTCGGCGTCGAACGCCCGCCCATTCAAGGCATCCAGCGTCGCTTCGAGCCGAAGGCCCGGCCGGGCGGCGGAGGCCTGCGCCTCGGGCACGGCGAAGCGGATGACCAGCGAGTCGGGCTCGTACATCTCCAGCAGCGGGCTTCGCGGGGTGGCCAGATCGCCGGGCCGGACGTGTACGGCGGTGATCACGCCATCGAACGGGGCGGTCATCACGCATTCGGACAGGTGCGCTTCTGCGAGCCTCAACCGAGCGGCTGCTTCTTCCACCGCAGATTCCTGGACGGCGATCTCGGTCTCGGTCGGTCCGGCCTTGAGCATCCGGATGTTCTCCCGGGCGGCGGCAAGCTCGGCCTCGGCGACTTCCACCCGCTCGCGGGCCTGGTCGACGCTCTGCTCCGACGTGAAATCCTTCTTGATCAGGTCCGCCTGGCGCCGGTAGGTCTCTCGCGCCTCTTCGAGCGTTGCCTTCCATCTCCGGATGTTCGCCTCGGCCTTTTGAATCTCTTCCGGTCGGGCGCCGGCCTTCAGGTCGGCCAGCCTCGCGCGGGCGACGGCCAGCGCCGCCTCCGCCTGCCGCACCTCGGCGCGATGGACCTCCCGGTCGATCTCCACCAGCTTCTGACCTTTCTCCACCGTGTCGCCTTCCCGCCACGGGCAATATGCAATCGGCCCTTCCTTGGTCGCTGCGATCACCACCGAGTCGGTGGCCACCACTTCGCCGCTGAGTTCCAGCCGCCGGACAATGTGGCCCGTTTGCACCGGCTGGACTTCCACCTGCAGGGGCTTTCGCTTCTTGGGCGAATCTGGTACCAAGGGCTGCGCCGCCTGTCCCCGCAGGCCATACCAGACGGCTCCCGCCCCGGCTGCCACGACCAGCACTGCCCCAACGAGCAGGATCCGTTTGCGATTCTTCTTCAAGGTCATTCACTTTCCTGTCTTGCGAGGGGCTTGGCCCGGTCGGTGAGAGACCGGCCCACGGCCCGCTCGAACCGCGCCCGGGCCGTGCGCCAGTCCAGCCGGGCCTGGATGAGCCGGTCCCTGGCGGCGGTGCGTTGCGTCTGGGCGTCGATCAAATTGACCATGGTGCCGGTGCCGCTCTTGTATTCACCTTGGGCCACGCGGGCGCTCTCCTCGGCGCTGGCGACGAACCGCTCGGCGGCCCGAATGGCCTGGGCGGCCTCGATGGTCTGCCAGTAGGCCCTCCAGACCTCGAGCTCGACGCCCTGCAGGACGGCTTGGCGCGCCGCGACGGCCCGGTCCAGGTCGGCCTTGCTGCCGTGAAGCTGGTAGTTGCGGTCGAAGCCGGTCCAAAGCGGCAGGTCGAGATCGGCTCCGACGCTCCATTGTCGCTGGCCCGGCAGAAATGTCCGGCCCAGCCAACCGAAGCTGGTGTCCAGCGAGATCGTGGGCCAGTATCGTGACTCGGCGATCCGAACCGATGCTTCCCGGCTGCGGACCAAGGCGACGGCGGCCCTCAATTCCGGGCGGTTGCGGGCGGCTTCGTCGAGCAGGATTTCGATGTCGGTGAGTTCCGCCGAATAATCCACGGGCGGCGCGTCCCGAATCTGGAAGCCGACAGAGACGCGCACCCCCATCGCACTGGCCAGCCGGCCTTGGGTGAGGTGGATTGCGTTCTTTGCCCGCACCAGGTCGAGGTCGGCCGCGGCCTTCTCGGCCTCGGCCCTCAGCACATCGGACTTGGCGACAACACCCGCCTCGTGGCGGGCCTTCGCCAGCCGAAGCTGGTAGTCGCGCTGCCGGACCGTCTCCACGGCAAGCTCCCGGAAGCTGCGCGCCGCGAGCAGGCCGTAGTATGCTTCTACCACCTCCAGTGTCACGTCCTGCAACCCGGCGTTGTGCCGGAAGCCCACCGCCAGGACCTCGGCCGTTGCTGCGTCGACGCGGGCCGCGCGCCCGCCGCCGTCCCAGAGCAGCCACCGAAGGCCGAACACCGCGTCGTATCGGTTCTGGGTCCCGCGATCGACCTGCCCGTCCAGTTCCGCCGGGTCGCCGCGGGAGGCGCCGGAGCTGAACCCGACGGCGGGCAGATAGTCGGCCTTCGCCCGGCCTGCGCGGGCGGCGGCGCTGCGGATGGCCTGCCAGGATTCGGCGGTGCGCGGGTTGTGCTCCAGGGCGACGCTGACGCACTCGCCCAATGACAGCGTCCGCCCGGTCAGCTCGGACGCGAGATTCGGCGAATCAGCCGAGGACGGTCCCTCCGCGTCGATCTCAGCATGAAACGATTGCGAGCGAGATTCAGGCAGAGCGTCGAATTCACCCCAAGGATCAAGGCCTGCGCAGCCGCCCAGAAACCCCAGGGCAGACAGACAGACAATGGCAGCGATGCTTCTCACGCGGTCACTCCTGCGGCTGTCCTTCTCGGCCGCCCGGCGACGACGGCGCATCGGGCAGGCCCATCATGCGGCCCGGTCCGTGGCAGGCGCTGCGCCGGCGGATCAAGTGGAACAGTTCCCTCTGCTGCTCGGGGGTGAGGACTTCTTTCTCCGCCAACAGGTGTTCGATGACCAGTTGCTGCATCTGCCGCTGACCGGCGCGAATTTCTTCCTGCCTGGCGGCGATGGCGTCTCGGTCCGGGTCGTCGGACGCGATCAGGTCAATCATCTCGCCTCGCAGGCGGTTCATCCTGGTACAGATGGCCCGGGTCCGATCACGAAACGCCTCCAGCCGAGGTTCGATCCGTCGCCACTGCTCGTCTGTCACGTTCAGTCGGCGGTGCAGCGGGCACCAGACCGAGCCGTGGCCGTGGGACTCAGCCGGCCAGTGCGCCCGGGCCGCACGGACGGCCCACACACTGA
>JAWODX010000223.1:0-9601 GCA_046483085.1 Planctomycetota bacterium | reverse complement strand
TGATCGCGAAGGCGAAAAAGATGGCCGAGGACGGCAAGCTCGACGAGGCGGTCGAGTATGCCGGCAAGGTCGTGCGCGGATTCAAGGGCTTCGAGGCCGGGAAGGAGGCCGTCGAGGCACTCGCGGAACTGAAGAAGGGGGACTGAACCCGTCACCGGCCGCCGCGATACGGTGCGAGCAGCTCGGGCGACGGGAGAGGAACCCGGCTCACGTCCCAGTTGACCGCCGAGTAGTACGGGCCGAAGATCGTCCCGTCGAGCTTGAATAGCGCGTTCGCGGCATACGCGGTACAGCGCGTGTTGACGAACTCCTCGGCGTGAGCGCCCTCGGGAGCATAGTGGCGGGCCGGCTCGTCCTCGCCTCGGAACGCGCCGTCGACGGCGGGATCGGCGGAGCCGACGACCTGCCGGGCGACGAACTCGGGGCCGAGCTTGCCGCGGGCGAACTCGGCGTACTGCTCGTCCCCCGAGACGGCGGACAGGTCGAGCAGCGTGAGCGCCTGGAGCGGCACCGCCGCGTAGCGTGGGAGCGGCCCCTCCTCTTCGAGCATCCAGTCCCCGTACCGGCGCATCCGGTCGAGGTAGACCTCCTCGCCGAGCACGTCGTACGCGACGAGCATGGTGATCCCGCAGCAGTCGTCGTTCAGCGCGACATCGCCGTACCGGTCGGCTGACCCGCGTGCCCGCGTCGGTGTCGTGACGTCCCGGGTGGAGACGACTCCGTCGGGCCGCACGTAGTGCTCGAGCAGGTATCGTGCGAGGGGCCGGAACCCGTCGTCGAGATATCGCTCGTCCCCGGTCGCGCGGGCGAGTTGGACGAAGAAGTACGCGCCGCCGCCGAGGCAGTAGCTGCGGCGTCGGGCGTTCTCGTGGTCGTCGCCCTCGTAGAGCATCACGCCGGCGGGCGTCCACCCATCGGGCTCCATCGCGACCCGGAGGAACCAGTCGGCGAAGAGGCGGGCGCGATAGAGATACTCCTCGACGCCGGTCGCCCGCCAGAGGTGCATCAGGCCGATCCCGGCTTCGAGGGCGTCGCGCGGATAGACGTACCACGAGGCCGGGCATTCCTCGCGGATCGCGCCGAAGCGGCGCGGCGACCGCTCGTCGAGGATCTGGAGGTGCTTGATGTACTCGGCCGCCTGGATCGCGGTCCGGAGGTACCTCGACTCCCGGGTCGCCTCCCAGGCCCCGAGCAGGGTGATGATCCCTCGCCCCTGCGTCCAGCTCAGGCCGAGCACCGTCGCCTGCGTCGGGATGTGGTAGTTGTACACGAGCCGCCCGTGGTTCGCGTCCCAGTACGGCATCTCCATCCGCACCTGCGTGTTGACGAACCAGTCGGCGGCGGCAAGCGCCTGCGCAAGGTAACCTTCGTCGGGCATGTCGATCCCTCCTCACAGGCCGGGCGTCACGAGCTCCGCGGCTACATGATCAAGGCGCTGAACCGCGCCGGGATCAAGAACGGGGCAGCAGGGCTTCAACCCCAGCGCTGCGATTCCTGACACGCGATGCGGTCTGGCTCAGTTCAGCAGCCCTTCCAGCAGGTCGCGGACGGCGTCGCGGCGCGGCCGGTCCTTGTCGTCTTCTTGCTTCTGCTTGTGCTTCTTTTCGTCGTCCGCGGCGTCCTTTCCGCCCTCTTTGCTCTCCTCCTGCTCCCGCTCGATCAGGTCCTCGGCCCCGCGTCGGAAGAGATCTTTCAGCAAGCTGCCCGGGTCGGTGAGTGTATCTTTGACGATCCCGGTGGCCCACGGAACGATCGTCAGCTCGTGCACGACCTTCGGTGCGGCCGGCGAGCCGCTTACTTCGAAGGACATCAGAGTCGGCCGGTTCTTTCTCAGCTTCCCCTCGATCACCTTCAGCGCGGTTTTATTCGTGGTTACCTTCTCGCGGATGAGCTTCATCGAGAGTTCCATCGGCGCTTGGACGCCGATCCGGGCGTCGATCGTCTTGTCCAGCGAGACGAGCGCCCGGCTGATGACGAAGTCGAGGTCGTTGACGCCGGTGAGGCGGGTGTCGCGGAGCCCGACCTTCCCGTTCTCCAACCGGAGATCGAGATGCAGCCGGCCGCACTCGTAGCGATTGTTCGGGAAGGCCTTCGCGCCCAGGTGCGTGGCGACCGGCCCGAAGACCTTCGCGGCCAGTGGATGCCCGTTGAGGTCGACGACCGCGCCGTCCCTTACCAGCAGGTCGCCGGACCCGGTCCAGGTCGATGTGATCTTCGCTTTCGAGAAGCCGGTGCCGGACCACTTGAACGTTCCGCCGACCTTTCCGCGCAGGACGCCTTTCAGATTCGCCGCGGAGGACGCCGCCGTATTCACGTCGATCTGGTTCAGCCGAACCGTTCCCTGGTGAGCGATGTCCGGGCGGTTCAGGTCAGCGGTCATCTCCGCCTTGACACCCCCCTTGTACACGGCAGCCGTGGCAGGGGTTGGCGTGGACAGCTTGTTGTCGGCGAGCTTCAGCGTGGTCGAGATATTTCGAACGTCGATTTTCGGGTGGCGGAGCCGCCCCACGCGGATTGTGCCGTCCGCGACGTGGCTCTTCAGAAACGAGAGATCGAGCGGCTTCTTGGCCTTCTGCCCGGCCTTGTCCTTCGGCATCGCCGCCACCAACGCGCCGGCGTCAATCTCGTCGGCGGTGACGTCAAAGGCGAGTCGCAGAGCGCCGATTGCCCGGAACAGCGGCACTCCCTTCTGAACCGGGGTGACGCGCAGCGTCTTCAGCTTCAGCGTGGCGCCCTTGCCGGACTTCGTGTTCCGGGCGTTCAGGGTCAGGCCGCCGGCATCGACGGCGTCCATCGCGAGCGTCGCCTTCCCGTCGGCCGTCACCTGCAGGTCGGGAATCGCGGCCGGGACCGCCCGCAGTTCCTTGAGCGTCACCGCACCGGTCAACTCGATCCCCTCCAGCTTCCCCGCGGCGACTTGCTTGATCGGGATCGTGCCGGACAGGTTGACCGATGCCTTGCCACTTGTCCCTTGTGCGGTCAGCCGCGGGCTGAGCTGCGCCAGCTTCACCGGGTCCGTGACGTTGAGGATCAGCCGCCCGACGCCCACGGTCGCGAAGTCCGACGACAGAGCGCCCACGAATTCCACATCACCGCCTTCGACATGGGCGCGGACACTCGAGATGTCGATCCTGCCGTCCTGCGGCAGAGAGCAGGCGGCGGTGAGCTGCGCCCGCCTGCCCGCGGCCTTGCTTACCAGGTCGCCGAACGTGATCGACGCCCCCGAGGCGTCGGCGGTCACGTCGATGGCGAGCGGCGAGCCTTGGCGCACCCGGACCGTGAAGGGCACGTCGCCATTTGCGGCCAGCTTCGGGGGGATGAGGCTCTTGGGGAGGTTTGACAGCGCCGCGAGCCGCGCCGCTCCCTCGATGGCGAGGCTGCCCTTCAGAGCCCGCGCTGCGGCGACGGGGTCGTTTCGGAATGCTGCGATGTCGATGCCGGTGATCGTGGTCTCGTCGGCCAGCGATGCCCGGGCGTAGGGCACGTCGAGGCCGAGTGTGCGGAGCGTGAGGCGGCCACGAGCAGTGTCGATCCGCCCGGCGATCTCCGCGGAGCCGTCGGTGTCGATCGCCTGCTTCAGCAGGCCAAGCTCCTTGAGCAGCGTCCCGGCCCTCGGCGTCTTCGCTTTCAGGAAGAAGGCGAGGTCCGCCTTGTACGCCGCGTAATCAGTCACCCGCCCCTTCGCACTCGCTGAGAGGAGCTGGGACTCGATCTTCAGCGTGTTGACGTCGACCCGCTTCGCGGGGACATCCGCAGCCAGTTTCGCGGTCAGTACCATTTCCTGATCCCTTACGACCTCGAGCACCGGGTCCGGGATGGCCGCCGCCTTGTCGGTCTTCCCTTGCAGCCCGAGCCGGGCCGCGGTGATCTGGAAGTTGGCGGTCAGATTCCTCGGCGTACCTTCGGCCTTGCCGTCTCCGGACAGACTGCCGGCCGGCTGGAGTCGGCGCAGCGCGGCGGAATAGGCATCCAGGCGCTGCGAGAGCCGTCGGATATCGACGCGAGCGGAATACTTTGTGAGAAGGTCGCGGGCGCCCCGGAGGTCATTCACCCGGCCGGTGAGGGCGACGTCCGCGTAGCGATCATTGTCCGGCCCGCCGCGGAACGTCAGCTTCAAGTCACCGAGGTTGATCTCCTCGCCGCCTGCGTCAAGTTTTCCAGACAGCGAGAGTTCGACCGGCTCGGGCGGTCCCTCTTCTCGCAGCAGCTTCGCGTCGGCGGTGACCGTCGCCGCGCCGGCCGTGCCCTGCGCCGAAAACGTCGCCTCCAGCTTGTCGTGGATGGGCGGCAGCCCCAGCGCTTTGCCGAACTTGCGGCTGAAGGTAGCCCCGCTGAACGTCATATCGCCCTGGAGGTCCGACTCGAAGTTTCTGAGATCCGAGAGCGAGGCGATCCGGCCGTCGCTCACGTTTGCGTTTAGGAAGCTCGACTTCGCGGTCAGGTTGGGGATCCGGACCGCCTTCGGCGCGTGTTCCGGCGTGAGCTCGATCACCACCTTCCCCTTGACCGACACATCCTCGAGGGGCAGGGCGGTCCCGCTGGTCAGCGATGGATGGGGCCGGAAGTCCGTGACGCGGAAGTCGAGCGTCATGGTCAGTTCGGTGAGCGAGCCGCCGAGCGACAGCTTGCCGCGCACCTTCCCCTCCGAGGTCGCCGGCTCGCCGGACGCCGTCGTCAGCATAGCCATGTCGGAGGCGGCCGCGCTGCCGGTCAGCCGGGCGAGATCGCCGTTGAACGTCAGGCCAGCACTCAGCTTTTCACGGCCGGCGTCGGCAACATCCACGGTCAGCTCTCCATTCGCGAAGGATGCGGCCCGGTAGTCGACCGTGGCCGTCACGTTCTTCTTCACGGGATCGATGGACGACTCGAGCTCGGCGGTCAGGGCGACGTCCCGGTAGGTTGTATCGGCCCTCACTTGCCCCACGGCGGCGACCCGTCCTGCGTGCGCGGTGACGACCAGGTTTCCGCCGGCCGTCTTCAGCGCCGGTGGTGCTTCGGCCAGGCGGACAGGGAAGTCGGTGACGGTCGCATCGAGCAGTTGGCCTTCAAGTTTGGCGAGGTCGACCTTGCGATCCTGAAACAACGTCGGCGCCCCGGCGAGCCGGAAGCTCCCGGTCCCCGCGTTTCCGCTGATCTCATACCTGAGCGGGTCGTGATAGGACGGGAGCCTGGCGGAGAGGTCAATGTCGCTCAGGACCGTTCGTTTCGGCTCCCGCCCGGCGCGGTCGATGAACGTGACCTTGGCGGCCTTGACCTGGACGTCCAGCGACAGTTCAGATGGCGGCTCCCCTTTCTCCCGCTTCGGAAGCTTGGGGAAATTGAACTCGCCGTCCTCGCCTCGAACGATCCGCAGCTCGGGCTGATCGACCGAAACTCGAACGTGCAGCCGCTTGCCCAAGCTGACGATGGCAGGCCAGACGCGGATGCGCGCGTCGACCGTTTCGACGCGCGCGAAGTCCTCGCCGCCGAACTTCTCGAGCCCGGCGATGCGCAGATCGGTCAGTCTCACCCCGCTGAATGGATCCAGATCGAGCTTGCCGATCGTGACCGTTCGGTTCAGCTTCTCGCTCGCCGTCGTCTCGGCGATCCGCCGCACCCGCTCGTCACTGAAAACCAGCATCAGGACGAGGACGGCCAGCACGATCAGGAGCAGCCCGGCCCCGCAGATGATCAGGGCGATCCGCAGCCACCGGCGGCGTCTCGGGCGGCTCTCTTGGGGACCCGCGGATGATTGTGATCCCGATTTGCTCACGGACTTCCTCCTTTTCCTTCCCTCCATTATATGCGGAACCGGCGCCACCCTTACCGGGTTTGGCCCGGATTGTCGTGAGAACAACGGACAGAACCGCGCCATCAGCCGCCGTCGCGGCCGACGGATCCCCGGTCTGGATGCACCACCGGCTGCTGAGCGGCATGCGCATCTCGGGGCGTTCAATCGTCACGGCACGGCGCACTCGGCGGACGCGGCGTAGTCGATGGCGATGAGGGTGACGCGGCGGTTGACGCTGTCGGAGACGTAGACCTTGTCGCCGGCGACGTCGACGAAGGCCGGCCACGCGAACCGAATCTTCCCGTCGAGATCGTCGGGGTTGCCGTACGTGCCGACCCGGGCGATCCGGTTGCCGGCGGCGTCGGTCATCTCGACGCAGAACCGGAAGACGTTGGGGAGGAAGACGCGGCCGTAGGGATCGACGGCGAGCCGCGAGGTCATGCACACGCAGGACGGGTCGCCCCACATCCGCTCGGATGCCGGGACGATGCCCATCCCGGGATAGCGCCACCCGGCGCCGACGACCTTGACCGGCCGGTAGTAGTAGCCGGAGCGGTAGGCGGCGGCGTCCTCGGACGCGTTCTTGACCGAGCAGGTCTCGGGGACGGTCGTCGGGTCCTTATCCCAGTCCCGGCTGCGGCCGTAAAACGTCCCGCCGTCGGGTCCGAACTTGAACACGGCGCCCCAGTGATAGAGGTACTCGTTCCGCATCGACCAGCGCCAGGGCTGCGGCCGATAGCCCCAGCGCCACTGTGCCCAGCAGAGCCAGTTGATCTTCGGGACCACCCCTTCGAAGGCCTTGGGGACCGGATGCAGCCGCGGCTTGACGTTCGCGCCGACGTAGACGTTCCCGGCGGCGTCGACCCCGATCCCGCAGTCGCCGATCCCCATGCCGTCGATCAGCGCCTCCTTCTTGATCGTGCCGTCCGGGGCGAACACGTCGACGCGGCCCATCACGCGCCCGCCGTGGGCGCGCACGAAGTAGATGTCGCCGTTCGGCGCGACGGTCAGCCCGCGAAGCCCCAGGCCCAGCCCGAGCACGGTGTAGGGCTTGGTGCGGACCTTGTTGGACTTCGAGCCGGGCCAGGGCGCCGGCTTGCCGTTCGCGTCGAATCGCAAGAGCACGTTGCTGCGGTAGGTCCCGGTGGCGACGATGGTGCCGTCGTGGGCGAGGGCGACCTCGCTGGTGCCGCTGAGGAACGTTTTCTTCTCGCCGGTCTTCAGGTCGATGGCCCGCGTCTTGTACTTGGTCATCAGGCCGCGGACGAGGACGCGGTTCCGGTCGGGATCGGCCTGGATGAACGCGGGGTAGTAGAGGCCCTTGTGCCCGCCGATCTGTTCGCCGACCTCGAGCTCGCCGCCGCGGTCGACGACCGGGCGGACGCCCTTGCGGGTGACCCACAGTTTTGGCGGGGTGGACGTCGGGTCGAGGGTCATCAGGCCGACGCCGCCCGTCAGCCGGGCGGTCTCCTTCGGGGCCGGCCCGTCCTGTTTCCAGGGCGAGAACTTGACGAGCTTGGGCGGGCGCGGCTCGGGCCAGCGCTCCATTCGCGCCCGGTGCCGCTTCTTCCACGCCCTGTATTCCCTCATCGAGAGCGGGCCGATGTCCTTCGGCCGGCCGCCCCGCCGACGCTGCCGGCAGGCGACGTAGATGGTCCGCGTCTCCGGATGCACGGCGATCTGCTGCGGGTCCTCGCAGGGGAATTTGCCGGCAAACTTGCCGTCGGACGTGAAGATCGTCACGCGGTTGTTGCCGCGGTCGCAGACGTAGATGTGGCCGTCGGGGTCGGTGGCCACGCCCTGCGGGTCGTTCAGGTGGCCGTGGTCGTCGCCGGGGTGGAAGTCCTCGCCGAGGAACGCCGCCTCGCTGCCGGCGCCCTTGTCCTCGTCCCAACGGAGGCGGTAGACGGCGTGGGGTGTGTTGACCGTGGAGGGCACGTAGTAGATGTACTTGCCGTCGGGGCTGCAGGCGACGTGGTCGAAGAACGGGTCGTCGCCCACGCCGTGGCCCCAGAGGATCCCGGTCGGATCGTCCAGCAGCGGGCCGACGAACTTGACGCCCTCGGGCGCTCCGCCCTGCGGATGGAAGGCGAGGAGATGCCGCGGGACGCCGTGCTCGAAGGAGGTGCCGGGGGTGCTGACCGCGACGAGGAAGCCGCGCGGGTTCCACGCCATGTTCTGCTGCTTCATGCCGACGGTCAGCGGGTAGAGGTTGTGGCCGTGGCCGTTGAAGACGACGGGGATGCGCTCGCCCTCGACGGTGAGCTGGCCGACCGACTTCGTGCGCGCCGCGGGCGTCTTCGCGGAGTAGGGCATGATGGTGCGGAGGTACTTGCCGGCCTTGTCGAAGACGCGGAGCTCGGTCCGCCCGCGCCCGCCCCACGAGCCCATGAGGACGTAGAGCTCGCCCTTGTCGCTGACGGCGAGGCTGCGGACCGGGCTGAGGGTGTTGCCGTCCCAGCAGAGGTGCCTGTCGAGCCGGGTATTCGAGCCGATGCGGACGCGGACCTTGAACGGCCCGCCCTCGGCCGCCTTCCCGAAGTCCGCCGCCCCGTCCCAGGTCAGTGTCTGCTCGAGCGAGTTCTTGCGGAGCGGTTCGGGCGCGTGCTTCCCCAGGAGGCCGGCCGCCAGGTGCCGGACCACCTCGCCCTTCGCGTCGAGGATCGCCACCTCGACGTCGGTCGGCTTCGACACGGCGAACGTGATCTTGTATGCGTCGCCGGCCTTCTCGACCTGGGGCTTCCGGGTGAATGTGGCCCGGGTCACCTCGCGGCTGGCGAGCGGCGCCTCGTACGTGGCGGCGGCCGCCGGGATCGACGCCGCGAGGAGACACAGCGTCAGGACGAATGCTGCTCTTCTGCCTGCCATCTTTTTCCTCTCTCCATTCGGGAGAATCGGCGTTCTGCGGCCGGGGCTTCATTATGGCCGCCGGGCCGGACGGAATCAAGCTGCGGACGCGCGGATCCTGCGGCGCCGGGACTCGGCGTGTCAGGCAGGCCGGCGGCGTCCGACTCGCTTGACGCCCCACGGGGCGGGGTCTATCATCGCGTCGTACGAGACTTGCGAAGGGAGCGAGCGATGTGCAAGGAGATCGCATCGGTGGTCATCCTGGGGCTGTTTTCGGCGTCGTGTGCGGCGCAGGAGCAAGTGGTGTTTTCGTGGACGCCGGGCGACGCGAGGGCGGCGACCCAGGCGGGCGAGGTCGCCTTCGCGCTGGCCGACGGCGCCCGGCTGGTCGACTGCCCGGCCGGCCGGGGCGTCGTTCCGAACAAGGACGGGCGGATCGGGGCGTGCGACGTGACGCTCGGCGACCTGCCGGAGACGGGGACCTTGAGCATCTGGCTGAAGCCCTCGCGCGAGCTGCGCCTGGCGCGGAAAGGGAAGGCGGGCTCGGCCGCGCTCTTCCAGTGCGCGGACCTGACGCTGCGGGTGTCGGAGGCGCGGGGCGCGGTCGGGATCGGGCTGCGCGCGGGCGAGCTCCAGCCCACTCCGTGGATGCGCAGTCAACTGCAGCGGGATACGGACGCAAAGCCAGCGGCGCGCGCCTCCTTTCCGATCGAGTGCCGATCGCACGGAGCTTACGAAGTCAGAGATCAGTTCGATCCTTTCGGCTTCGGAAGGCCCGTCATCCCTGAAGAGCGTGTCATCGCGCAGGAAGTCCAACTCGATTCCGGCCAACTCGTACTTGTCTGCCAGTTCGCGTAGAAGGGCCAATTTGTAGTCGCGGACCTCTTTGACGGCCCAGTCCATGCCCCGCTTCTTGTAATAACCCTCCTTCTGTGGGTGGTCGGGATCAATGTGCCATTCGGGGTGTTCCGTGTAGAATCTGCA
>JAWODX010000009.1:0-2671 GCA_046483085.1 Planctomycetota bacterium | reverse complement strand
GCACGGTTTACTGGCTACAGCGCCTATTCGAGAGCCGAATGCTTGGCAGCACGTACCGTGCGTGTCCTTCTGGACATCAAGGAGCCAAGAGCGGTCCGTGCTCGGCCGAGATCCGCCGGCAGGTCGAGCGGGGCCGGACCCTGCAGGCCGCGCGGTTCGACGGCTCCGGCCCCGGCGTCAACGCCCGAATGGCCGCCCGGCAGATCAAACAGCACTGCCGCTTGACCCCGGGCGCCGAACGGCTGCTCGGCTCGGCGACGGAGAGCGAGCAGCTCAGTGCTCGGGCCCACAACCGCGTGCTCAAGGTCGCCCGCACCATCGCCGACCTGTCCGAATCGGCTGACATCAAGACCGAGCACGTCGCCGAGGCGATCCAGTACCGGACGCTGGACCGCGATCTGTGGGCGTGATAGAATCGGTTTGGCGGTCTGGCCGAAGTCGGCCGAGAAGTCGGCGGTGTACAGGGAGAATTAAGTATGGCGTCCCCCGAATTCAAGGGTACAATACATGGGAAGGAACCCATGTGGAAGGGAAGGACGACGAGGCGACGTCAGATGGAAACAAGAGCCTGAAGTTCACGTTGATCAAGCCGTTCCAGCAAGCGTCGGCAGACTCCGACAAGAAGTATGACGGGTACGATGCGTTCTGCAAGGTAACGAAGAAGCCCTGACCCGTTGGCTCGGAGACAGGATCAATGAATGCTCACAGGCGCGTCGCAGCGGTAATGGTGGTCGCGATCGCAGTCGGGGCCGCGGCGGGCCTCTGGGTATGGTCGCGTGCCCCGGGAAGGCGCAAGAGCGATGACAAGGGCACGCCGCGCGTTCAGACGCCGCCGCCTCTGCAACAGGACCCTGCCAAGCGCAGGCCTGTGGCGCCCCCGGTGATCCTGAAGCAAGCTGCCCGACTCACGCCTCGGGACATCGCCTCGCCACCGCATCCGCGGGACATCGACGAGGCGACGCTTCGAGAATGGCGCGACCGGATGTGGGCGGCGCTGTACTCGATCGATCCGGACGTGCGAGCCGGCGCCATTGAGAATCTCTACCCTTTCGCAACGATCCGAATGGCCGACCGCCTGATTGAACTGGCGGACGGCGCCGCGAGCGACGTGCGAGCCCAGATCGCCGTCGGCCTCGCCGCGGCCGCGCACCGCGCCAAGGACCCAGCGACGCATCCCGCATCGCAGCATGCCGCCCGCGACCTGAAGGCCGATGTGGCGCTGGCCGTGGAGGGCGTCTCGAGCATTCTCGCCGGCATGGACACGGAAGCCCTTCGCAAGGCAAAGGCATGGAGTTGCGTGTACGTCGGGCATTCCCGTGCCGAGGAACTCCCCGCCGGAACTGCGCGCCGCCTCCAAGCCCAGTGCCTGAGGTGCCTGGACGCGGCCCCGCCGGAACAGGCGCGGTCCGTGGCGGTCGCGGCGCACACCCTCGCCTGCTACCATCCGCCGTGTTTCGACGCGCTGCTCGCGTACATGCTGGATCGACTGCGGCAGAACAGGGCGTGGCCGAAACGGCGGATTCTCGTCGACCTCTTGGGCGGTTTCACGAGCAACGACAAGGTGCGGCCGGTGATGCAGCTGGCCGCCCTCGACGACGACGACGACACACAGGCACTCGCCTTCCGCTGGCTCCGGGCATGGGCCGACCGGCACAAGCCAGAGGGCAAGAACGGAGTGGACTACGAGCTCGAATGGATCGCGTCGAGGCTCAAGACTGCGTCGCGCGCCGACCGCGCGGCCCTGATCTGCTACATTGGCAAGCGATGGGGAGCCGCGCAGGCATACCGGCTCGACGCCAGCGCGATCGAGTTCGACCTCTCGCAGAAGGAGATCAAGTTGCTCGAGGCACAGAAACCGAACCGGCTCCTGCTCAAGACCATTCGTGAAATCAACCGGCCTGCGGTTCGGCCGCGGTGAAGACACGCTGCGGACGGCAATGCATTGCTACGACGCCACGCCGGACCCCAAGGAGAAGCGGTCCCGGTTCAGCATGCTCAACAGGGCCTGCGACCCGCAGATTGTGAAACTTAAACTGTGCCAGGTCAACAACTATCGCAAGTTCCTGAAGCGTCTCCTCGAGGAGAAGGCGAAGGCCGAGTAACGGCGCGCGCCTTTTATGGCGCGCGAGCAAGCCCTCGCGCGGTTTCCGGTCGAAGCGGCTGGGCCTGTACGTGAACTACACTCTGGACGGCCCGCGGCTCTGCTGGAGATACAGGTCCAAACGGCCGGGGAGCCGAGGCTTGCGGCGCACGATCCTCTGGGATGCCACGACGGGAAAGCGCATCCGGTCCAACGCGTACGACGCCGAGGGGAAACAGCACAACCCCACACTCTTCAGGGCGTGGACCAGCCCCGAGGCGTACCCGTGGAGGACGAAGAAGAAGGTCGTGGAGCAGCTTGAGAGGCTGGGCGCGGAACGCGCCGAAGAATTGACCGGCGAAGAAACCGAGGACCCCGCCCGGGACCAGTAGACCTCGGTTCATCCTTCCACCGTCCGCGCCTCGTTTCGCACGGTTTACTGGTTACAGCGCCCATTCGAAAGCCGAATGCTTGGGGTCAGCCCGATGCCGATCACCGCGCCGAGAAGCCATATCCCAACCTGGGTCAGACTTAACAACGTCATACCCAACACTTTTCCCGTCACCAATTGCCGGGGAGAGATGGAGGTGA
>JAWODX010000631.1:0-8290 GCA_046483085.1 Planctomycetota bacterium | reverse complement strand
GGGTTCTAGCTATTGCTAGAAAAAAGTTGCATATAAAAAAAGATGAATATATTCAAGAGGAAGTAGAAAAAGATGATGCGTCCACGCGGGTGACCTCCGCACCGCAGCGGGTGGCGACCTCCACCATGCGCTCGCCAAAGATGCCACTGCAACCGCGCGCCGCCGCCGAACCGCCCGGCCCGGCGGAATAGGGAACTTTATTGAGCTCCATGATAAGAACACAAGCGTTCGGTGTTGCGGCGAGATTCTTCGCTGACGCTCAGAATGACAGCGTACTCCGCTGTACCATTCATGTCATCCTGAGCAACGCGAAGGATCTCCGTCGCATCCGCGGCGAGTTTCTTTTCATACACGGGGGTCAATAACAGAGCGGCGGGGCCGACATTCCTGTCTGCCTGTTTAGCCTTCGGGAAGTGGCCGTAGAGCCACCAACGTAGCCAGGGAGGGCGGGCCTGTCCCGTGTTTTGGCCACCGCAAAACGCGCACCTACCCGGGCAGGGTGCCGAGCTCCCGGCGGACCGCACAATGGAAGGCGGTTGTGGCGTCGCGGGTTGATCCGTGTCGCGGGCATCTTGCCCGCGGTCCCCATGCATACAGACTGCGAGGGCGAGACTCCCTCGCGACACGCGGGCAGGATGCCCGCGTCACCCCCGGGCCAGCCACACGCCGGCAGGCGTACGTGTCTCACGCTCGCGAAATCGCGGCGCAGCCGCCATCCGGGGATGCAGACCGAGCGGGGCCAGGCCGGTCCCGTTTCGCACCCTCGCTGAACAGATACCCGTGTCTGCCGCGCCGCAGGCAAGAATGCCTGCTCCACCCGGGTTGTATCGGGCGGCAACTCCCCGAAATGCTACGCCCAGGCGTGGGGCGTCTACAAAAAGCGTAGCCCTGGCGATAACACCTTTCTTTACATAGACTTGCGCTCTCAACGCCGCGTTCGCCGCCGATCAGGCGACGATTTTCGAGTCCCCTTCCCCCGCCGACGCCCGGTACGCGCCGGGCCTTCCCGGGGCGGCGTGTGCGGGGAGATTGTCCTTCCGACTCTGCCCGGCGCGCGTCAACCGGTTGCGTAAGCCGCTGATGCGCCAGGGCTAAGGGAGCCGGCCGTTTGACGGCCTTGTCCGTCACCGCCGGCCGAGGGCCCGGGCGAGGGGGAGTTCTTCACGCCCAGCGGGCGGTCGCGGCACGCGATTTGCACCGTTCGTCCCCAGGATACACAGCCGTGGACACCGCGTCCCTGCCTTCCAGAGGCGCGGTGTGCAGAGAATGGGCGGAAACGATGCTTGAACGCCTCCGAAATCTGGTCCGACACGTACCGTTCGCCGGCATCCAGCGCGGTGGATTGCTCTCCTGGCTCCAGCTCGTGACCGCGTCGGTGTTCCTCATCTCGGTGGCGGTCATCTCGGTGGCGATGGTCCGGCACACCCGCTCCAACGCCTCCGACCAGCTCGTCGAGCGCGGGGGGACGGTCAGCTCGATCATCGCCCAATCGGCGGGGGAGGCGCTGCGTCTGGACTCCGACGAGGCGGCCCGGCGGGCGCTGGGCCGGGTGCTCTACAACATCCGGGCCGAGCAGGGGGTGGAATTCGGCTACGTGGTCGACGCCGAGGGGCAGGTGCTCGCCCACTCGGACGGGCGCCGGGCGGGCGAGGTCATCCGGCCGCGGCCGGCCGGCCAGCGCGAGTGGGCGGGCGGCGGGCTCCATTACCTGACGTACCCGGCCGACGACGAGACGACAGGGGCGGAAGGGAGGACGATCTACGAGTTCGTGCAGTCGATCCCGCTCACCACGGCGGCCCAGGACCGGTACGGCCACGTCGAGCTTCACGTCGGCTTCTCGCTGCCCGGGCACTGGGCATTCGCCCGGACGAGCTTCCGGCGGGCGCTGCCCGGCCTGGCCATCGCCTTCTTCCTGCTCGTGCTCGGCAACTACCTGGCCAGCGTATTCGTCCGGCCGCTCAGCCGGCTGCGCCAGAGCACGGCGGCCGCGGCCGCGGCGCCCGAGGAATGGCAGCTCGAGGTGGGCGGCAGCGGCGAGATCGCCGAGATCGCCCAGAACTGGAACCAGATGGTCGAGACGTTCCACACCTCGTACGAGAAGGTCGTCCAGGGGCGGCGCGATCTCGAGGTCCGCAACCGGGTGATGCTCTACGAGAAGAAGCAGACGGAGGCGATCGTGGACAGCCTGGCGGACGGGGTGATCGTGACCGACGCCCACGGCAAGATCTCGTTCGTGAACCGCGAGTGCGAGACCCTGCTGGGCCTGGAGCGCGGCGAGGTAGTGGGCAAGGCGCCGGACGAGGCCGTGGCGGACGAGGGAGTGGCCGAGTTTCTCGGGGCGGTGGTCGAGCCGGCCTCGACGGGCGGCCCGGCGCCGGGGCGGGCCCCGGCGGTCGAGCGCAAGCCGAGCCGTCGGCGGGCGGCGGAACTCGCACTCGAACGGGCGAACGGGACGCGACACGTCCGGGCGTCGTACGTGCCGGTCGTCGACAACCGGGGCAAGCCGGGCGGGGGGATCATCGTCTTCCGCGACGTCACCCAGTCGAAGCTGGAGGAGACCGCGCGCAACGAGTTCCTGTCGAGCGTGACCCACGAGCTCCGCGCCCCGCTGACCGCCATCAAGTCGTACGTGGAGATGCTGATCGACGACGAGGCGAAGGGCCCCGACCTGCAGCGCGAGTTCTTCAACACGATCAACGAGGAGGCGGACCGTCTGGCCCGGCTGATCGACGACATGCTGAACATGTCGAAGATCGAGGTGGGGAACCTGGTGCTGAACAAGTCGCTGGTGCGGACGCGGAAGCTGCTCGAGGACGCGGTGAACGGGCTGCGGTCGGCGGCGAAGAGCAAGGGGATCGAGCTGTCGGCGGACATTGCCGAGGACCTGCCGGACATCGAGGCGGACAAGGAGATGGTGCGCGTGGTGGTGACCAACCTGCTGGGCAACGGGATCAAGTACACGCCGGAGGGGGGCGAGGTGTTCCTGTCGGCGGGCCTGATCGCCGATCCCGACGCACCCGGCGAGCGGCGGCGGATCGCCGTCGCCGTCGAGGACAACGGCCCGGGGATCCCCGCCGACGAGCAGGACAAGATCTTCGAGAAGTTCTACCGGGGCCGGATGACCGACGGGCAGAAGGTCGTGGGCAACGGGCTCGGGCTCGCCCTGTCCCGCGAAATCGCCACCCTGCACGGGGGCGACATCAAGTTGGCCAGCACCGAGGGCGCCGGCAGCAAGTTCACCTTCGTGCTGCCCGCCGCCGAAACGTCGAGGAAGGTCTCGTGAGCCAGGAAACCGCGAGTGACGCCGCCATGGAGTCCCGGCCGCCCGTCCGGAGAGAACGCGCCCTGGTGTTGACCGTCGACGACGAGCCGTGCATCGGCCGGGTGGTCGAGCTGAAGCTCCGCGCGGGCGGGCTGGCCGTGATGCGGGCGGCGTCGGGCGAGGAGGGCCTGGAGAAGTTCGTCGAGCACCGGCCCGACGTGCTCATCACCGACGTCAAGATGCCGGGCATGTCGGGCATCGAGCTGTGCCGCCGGTGCGAGGAATATCGGGGCGACTGGCCGTTCTTCGTCATCGTGCTCACGTCCCAGCTCGACGAAACGACCCGCGAATGGCTCGAACAGGGCGATCACAGGAAATACCTGTCCAAGCCGTTCAGCCCGCGCGAGGTCCTTCGCACCGTGAACGACTACCTCGGCCGGCGGGAGCAGGCGAAGGCGGCCGGAAACGAGCCAGGAGCGATCACATGAGTTCCAGGACGGGACAACTGGTCGTGGACCCGGAGCGCAAGCACCTGACCGCGCTGGCCGACCACCTGCGCCGTCACGAAGGGGTCACGGTCCGCATCTACGACGCCGACGGCAAGCTGGCGCTGGCCCCGGACGGCGAGGAGAACTGCGGCCGCGAGCCGGCCGAAGAGGCGTGTTCGGAATTTCTGCGCCGGACCTGCGAGACGTGCCGCGAGACCGACTCGGCCAAGTGCCTGACCTGCCCCCACGGGCGGGGGGTCCAGGTCCTGCCCATCCGCCGCTCGTCCATCTATTTCGGCAGCCTCGTGGCGTGCGGCCCGGACGACGGCGAGGACCTGAGCAGGCGGTCGACCGGGGCCGTGCTCGACGCGATGCTCGACGTCCTGGCCGAGCAGTCGACAAAGGAGCACGAGATCGACAGCCTGGCCGGCGAGCTGGCCCTGCGTTACGAAGAGATCGAGCTGCTCTACGAGATCGACGAGAAGATCCCGCTCCGCTCCTACACGAGCAACGTGATGGAGTTCGTGGTGGGGAAGGCGTTTTCCGTGCTGGAGTGCTCGTGCCTGGCGTGGGTGGGGATGGGCAAGCAGGTGACCGGTCTGGGCGAGGGCTGCCGCCTGTTCTGGGCGCCGGACCGCCCCGAGCCGCCGTCGACCATGCTCCGGCTCGAAGCCGAGCAGCTCGCCCGCAATCTGGCCGAGCGCTGCCGGCGCACCCGGAAGCCCGAGACCATCAGCGGCCTGGACAGCCACCCCGAGCTCCGCGCGTTCGCCCCGGAGCTCAACTCGGTGCTCACCCTGCCGCTCGTCGTCGAGTCCGAATACTACGGCTCCCTGATCGCGTTCAAGCCGCGCGGCGAGCAGTTCACCAGCTACGAGCTGAAGCTGGTGACCGCCCTCGCCCGCAAGAGCGCGTTCGTGATCCGCGACAGCCGGCTGTACGAGGACCTCGACGCCCTGTTCTTCAACCTGATCAAGCTGCTGGTCAACACCATCGAGAACAAGGACCAGTACACGAAGGGCCATTCGCAGCGGGTCAAGACGTTCACGGTGCGGCTGGCCGAGCTGATGGGCCTGCCGCGGACCGAGATCGAGGTCCTGAACCTCTCGGGCCTGCTGCACGACATCGGCAAGCAGGGCATCCCCGACGCCGTGCTCAAGAAAGAAGGCAAGCTGACGGACGACGAGATGGCGATGATCAAGACGCACCCGATCCGCGGCGTCAACCTGATCAAGCACATCAAGCAGTTCGAGGATTGCCTGCCGCACATCCGGCACCACCACGAGCGGATCGACGGGACGGGCTATCCGGACGGGCTGGAGGGCGAGGAGATCCCGGTCGGCGCCCGGATCATCGCCGTGGCCGACACATACGACGCCCTGACCAGCGACCGCTGCTACCGGCCGCGGTTCGGCACCGAGAAGGCGTTCCAGATCATCGAAGAGGTGGCGGGGACACAGCTCGACGAAGAGGTGGCCCGGCTGCTCCTGGAGAACCGGGAAGAGTTCGCTCGATACACCCAGGCGGCCCACGTCCCCGAGGTGGGACCGGTGCCGGTGCGAGCGGGCGGGTGAGGAGAGACCGCGTGGAGATGAAGGGCCGACCGAGAAACCCCGAGGCGCTGCTCGAGGAGTGGCTCCGGCCGCGCGGCCGATTCCGCAGCCCGGTGGTGAACAGCCTGCTCGCCCTGGCCATCCTCTTGGGCAAGGCGATCGCCTGCCAGCACAGCCCCGGGCGGGCGGTGATCTTCGACGCCATGCTGATGGTGCCGATCAGCATGCTCGCCTACTACGAGGGGCTGGCGACGGGGATGGTGGCGGCGGTGGTGACGGTCGCCGTGGACATCGTGATGAGCGCCAAGATGACGGGGGTCCTGATCCCGCAGTACGTGACCTCGCCGATCACCCGCAACATGGCGCTCGCCCGGCTCTTCAGCTTCGAGGTGCTGGCGGCCATCGTCGCGACCCTGTCGCGCCGCGCCCGGCGCGAAATGGACGAGTCGCAGCAGCGCATCCGCGAGTACATCCGGAAGATCCAGCGGCTGGAGGAGCACAACGAGGCGATCGAGCAGGAGGCGCGGGACAAGGAGGCGGAGTTCGAGAAGAGCCTGCTGAAGTACTCCTCGCTGGTCTACCTGCTCGAGGAATCGGCCCAGAAGATCTACTCGAACCTGGAGATCGACCGCCTGTTCAACTCGCTGTTCCGCGTCCTCGAGGAGTGCTTCGGGTCGACCTGCGCCTCGGTCTACCTGAAAAACAACCACAACGAGGCGTTCCTCCTGGCCAATGCCTGTGGGGCGGAGCAGTGGGAATACGACATCCCCATGCTCGTCCGCTCCGACGACCCGCAGGTGGCGGAGCTGATCCAGAGCCATCGGCCGACCTGGTGGGGCGACCGGCAGTATGCCGAGAGGTTCGCCGACGCGCCCAAGACGATCCCGGCGGTGATGTCGGGCGTGCTCGTCGACAAGACCGAGGTCGTCGGCATCGTCAACGTCCACGCGGTCGACCGCGTCGACCCGCCGGACGTGATGCTCATGGGCATGGTCTGCAACATCGCGAGCATCGCGTTCGCCAACGCCCGGCTCTTCGGCGAGGTGCAGTGGATGGCGGAGCGGGACCCGCTGACCAAGCTGTACAACCGGCGCACGTTCCACGACGAGATGGTCGCCCAGATCGCTGCCCGGACCGCCGACTCCGGCTCGTTCGGCCTCCTCATGCTCGACATCGACCACTTCAAGGCCTTCAACGACACCTACGGGCACCAGGCGGGCGACGCGGTGCTCGAATGGTTCGCCAGTCACTGCAAGCGATGGGCCGGCGAAGAGAACCCCGTCTTCCGCTACGGCGGCGAGGAGTTCACCATCATCATGCCCCGGGCCGACGCCCGGGCCGCCCGGAACCTCGCCGAGAAGATCCGCCGAAGAATCAACGAGATGACCTTCCACTACGGGCAGAACGAGCTGCAGGTGATGCTGAGCTGCGGCGTCGCCGTCTTCCCCGAGAACGGGCTCGACGACGACGAGCTGGTGCGAAAGGCCGACCGGGCGCTCTACCGGGCCAAGGCCTCGGGCCGGAACCGCGTGGTGGTCTCCCGAGCCGCGCCCGGCGAGGACAGTTCGGTCGTCTCTTACCAGACAAAGGTGGCCCGGACACAGGGCTCGGGGCCGGCCGCGCCGGGCGGGCCCGCCGGACGACGCCGCTGACCGAGGAGAGGACGGCCGCGACGATGAAGACCGAACACATCCAACACGGCACGGTCCTGGTCGTCGTCCCCGACGGCGCGCTCATCGAGGAGGAGAGCGAGGGGTTCGCCTCGTCGGTCCGCCGGTGCTTCCAGGGCGGGAACGTCAAGATCATCCTCCAGATGAACAACGTGCCGTTCATCGACAGCGCCGGGCTGGAGACCCTGGTGGCCCTGTACGGCGAGGCGCTGGGCCTGGGCGGCGAGGTGAAGATCAGCTCCCCGACGGACATCGGGCGCGACATCCTCAAGGCGACTCGCATCGACAGCCTGATCGAGGTGTACGACGCGACGCCCGATGCCCGCCGCAGCTTTGTCGAGACGGGGGTGTGACGTGGGCGGAGGCCAGGACCGGGAGCACGACGGGCGCGCGGCGACGCGGACCGCTCGGCCGGACACCAAGCCCCGGCTGGGCGAGATGCTCGTCCGCATGGGCAAGATCTCCCACGAGCAGCTCGACGAGGCGCTCGACCGGTATCGCCAGACGACCGGGAAGCGGCTCGGCCAGGTCCTCATCGAACTCGAGCTGATCACCGAGAAGGACCTCGTCGAGTGCCTGGCCCGCCAGCTCGGCCTCCCCCACGTCTGGCTCCGAAAGGGCCTGATCGACCCGAAGATCGTCCCCATGATCCCCCGCGAAAAGGCCGAGCTCTACCAGGTCATCGCCATGTTCCGCGTGGGCGACGACCTCACCGTCGCCATGTCCGACCCCCAGTCGCTGTTCATCATCGACCAGTTGACCGCCATCACCGGCTGTCGCATCCAGCCCGTCGTCTGCCGACAGGAAGAAATCCAGCAGTTCATCAACGAGTACTACGACAAGACCATCGGCATGGACCAGTTCCTCTCCTCGCTCGACGAGACCGACGTCGAGCTGGTCAGCGAGCAGGTCGAGACGAACATCTCGGAGCTGGAGGAGCTGGCCGAAGGCAGCCCCATCATCAACCTCGTCAACCTGATGATCCTCAACGGGATCAAGGACGGGGCGAGCGACATCCACGTCGAGCCCGACTCCAGGCTCGTCCGCGTCCGATACCGCGTCGACGGCGTGATGCACGAGGTGATGACGCAGCGGAAGGACCTGCACGCGGCGATCGTCTCCCGCATCAAGGTGATGGCCGGGCTGGACATCGGCGAGCGCCGTCGACCCCAGGAGGGCCGCATCCACGTGGTCGCCGACAGCCGCGAGATCGACCTGCGCGTCTCGTCGCTCCCCACCATCCTCGGCGAGAAGATAGTGCTCCGCATCCTACTGGAGCTATTCGCCAAGCGATGAACACAGATCAAACCTCGTCCG